>DATIVB010000478.1:0-28265 GCA_035466375.1 Chondromyces sp. | reverse complement strand
CGGCGTAGACCCGCCGATCGTCGACCGCGTAGCGCTCGTGCACCTCCGGCCACAGCGCCTGGATGGCCTTGAGGTTGGGCTCCCACGGTCCGTCGGATCGCGTGTCGTTGGAGCTCAGCACCACCCAGCCCCAGCGCTCGGCCGCCGCTTGGAAGCGCTCGGCGGCGTGCACCGAGCGGCCGCGCGGGTCGAAGACCAGCAGCGCCGGCCATCTGCGGTCCGCCGTGTAGTCGTGGGGAAGGTACAATGTGTAGGTCTGCGACGCGTCGTTGAGGCATCGGATGCCCTCGACGAGGACGCCGTTCTCGACCCGCATGGTCGCCGGCTCCGCGCCGGCTGCGGCGCCGGCGGCCAGGAACATTGCGATCGTCATCCAGGTTCCCATGGCCGGTGATACGGCGCCGTCACGGATCGGTTGCGCCGGCACGGCCGCTGCCTGCGGGCCGCTCAGCCGGCAAGCCCGACAGCCGCCACCGCCAGCCAGGCCAATGCGGCCATGGCGGCTGCGGCAGGTATCGTGAGGACCCACGCCCAGACGATGCGGTAGGCCATCCCCCAGCGGATGGCTCCGAGGCGGGTCGGGGCGCCGACGCCGATGATGCCGCCGGTGATGGTGTGGGTGGTGGACACCGGGATGCCGCCGAAGGTCGACAGGAGGATGGAGACTCCGGCGGCGGTCTCGGCGCAGAATCCGTCCACCGGCCGCAGCTTGGTCATCCGCATGCCCAGGGTCTCGATGACCTTCCAGCCGCCGGCCAGGGTGCCGAGAGAGATCGCCCCATAGCACGCGAGGATCACCCACGTGGGCACGTAGAAGGTGCCGCCGAGGTGCCCGGTGCTGTACAGCAGCACGGCGATGATGCCCATGGTCTTCTGGGCGTCGTTGGCGCCGTGACCGAGGCTGTAGAGGGCTGCGGACAGCAGCTGCAGGCGCCGGAACACGCGGTCGACAGGCCCTGGTGCCGCGCGCCGCGTGATCCACAGCGTCGCCACCATGAGCAGTGCTCCGAGAGCGAAGCCGATGAGCGGCGCGAGCACGATGAAGATCGCGATCTTGATCAGCCCGGGCATGAGAAGGGCGGAAACCCCGGCCTTGGCGACCCCGGCACCGACCATCGCGCCGACCAGGGCGTGCGAGACGCTGATGGGCAGACCCACCCGGGTGCACATCCAGGTCCAGAGGATGGCGCCGACGAGAGTCGCAAGCAGCATGGCCGGGGTCACGACCCTGGTGTCGACCACGCCCTTGCCGATCGTCGCTGCCACGTGGACCCCGAAGAGGAACGCCGCGGCGAAGTTGAAAAAGGCCGCCCACAGCACCGCCAACCGAGGCGACAGGACCCGCGTCGAGACCACGGTGGCGATGGAGTTCGCGGCATCGTTCATGCCGTTGAGGAAGTCGAAGAGCAGCGCCAGCGCCACCAGGAACACGACGAACGCGAGCATGCCGTACCTACCCGTGGGCGAGGACGATGCCCTCGACCGCGTCGGCCACGTCTTCGCAGCAGTCGGTGGCCTGCTCCATGAGGTCGAGGATCTCCTTCCACTTGATGAACTCGAAGGGGTCGCTCTCGTCCTCGAGGAGCGCCGCCACCGCCTCGCGACGCTGGCGGTCGGCCCTGTTCTCGCAGGTGTTGATCTCGACGGTGAGGGAGAGGATGCGGTCCTTCTTTTTGAGGTTGCGCAACAGCGCCACCATTTCCTGAACGCCGCGCACGGAGGCCGTCATCGTGGCCGCGAGCTCCTTCGCCCCCGGGCGCAACGAGCGCGGCCGGTAGAGCGCGAGCCGCGAGCCCGCGGCGTGGGTGAAGTCGAGAATGTCGTCGAGCCGGGTCACGAGGCGGTGGATGTCGAGCCGGTCGAGGGGAGTGACGAAGGTGCGGTGGAGGTGGCCCATCGCACGGTGGACCGTCTCGTCGCCCCGGTGCTCGCACTCGTGGAGCTGCTCCGCGATCTCCTGGACCGGCGCGCCGTCCTCGAGCATCAGCTGCAGCAGCGCGGCACCGTCGACGATGTGCCCCGTCAGCTCGTCGAACATGGTGAAAAACTGCTCGTCGCGCGGGATGATCGACCGCAGCATCACCCACCTCCTGCGTCAACGGCGACGGGATCACCGGCCGGTGTGACCCCGATTCCGTCACCGGTTTCCGGTGACGGTACACCCGGTTCGGGTCCGGGGAAAGGGCCAATGCGGCCGTCGCGCCGGGTTAGGATGTGGGCAGACCACGAAGGGAGCCCGGTCATGGAGATCACGACTGACGGACGATTCATCATCACCGGCGCCGCGGGCGGCATCGCGGGCGCCGTGATCGAGTCCTTTGCGGAGGCGGGCGCGCGGCTGGCATTGGTCGATCTCGAGCTCGAGGCCGTGCGCGAGCGGGCGAGCGGGCTCGACGCGGTGGCCATCGCGTGCGACCTCACCGATTCCGATGCGGTGGCCGAGATGGTGCGCGAGGCGCAGCAGAAGCTCGGCGGCGTCGACGGCCTGATCCACACCACCGGCGGCTTCCGGATGGCGCCGGCCCACGAGGGCGGCGTCGAGCTCTACGAGAAGCTCTTCGATCTCAACGTGCGCACGCTGGTCATCACCGCGTCCGCCGTGCTGCCGCTCTTCCTCGAGCAGGAGCGCGGCTTCCTGGCCGCCTTCTCGGCGGCGCCCGGCTGGCAGCGTTCGGGCGGCGCCGGCATGAGCGTCTACGCCGCCGCCAAGGCCGCGGTGGCATCCTACCTGCACGCCGTGCAGGCCGAGACCGGCGACGACGGGGTTCAGACCGCCGTGGTCTACCCCATGGGGGTGGTGGACACCCCGGGCAACCGCAGCTCGATGCCGGACGCCGATCGCTCCGGCTGGATCGACCCGCAGCAGATCGCGCGCGCCCTGCTCTTCGCCGCCTCCGCCGGACCGCGCGGCCAGGTGCACGAGCTGGCGATCTTCCCGGACCGCTGACTGCTTCTCCAATTGGCGCGAACATCACCTGAAAGCAGGCTGTTCAAGCCCGAGCCCGTTGCCGTTCCCGTTGCCGAAGATCCGGGTTCTTCTGAGAGGTCGATCTTGCCAACGGTGACGGGCTCGGGCTCGGGACAGACAAAAAGCGCCAGCTGAGCCTGGCCGCATGCCGATCGCTCGCCAAAACGCCTGAGTCGGCGCATCTGCCCCTTTTCCGCCCTGCCGAGGTCTTTGCCGGGACGGCCTTGACACGCGGCCGTTATGACCATATGTTCGGAACCAGGAGGTGCGATGGCGCGACCCGAGAAGCTGCGAACCGTCGGGTGCCTGGCCGGTCGCCGGGGGTTCAAGCCCGTCGGCCGGCCAATCTCCGAGCTCCCGGTCGACACCCTGCGCGTCGACGAGCTCGAGGCGCTGCGGCTGGCCGATCTCGAGGGCCTTTACCAGGAGGCCGCGGCCGAGCGCATGGGAGTGTCGCGGTCCACCTTCGCCCGCATCCTGGGTCGGGCGAGAGCGATCGTGGCGCGGGCGCTGGTCGAGGAAAGGGCGCTGGTGATCGGGGACGGGCCGGTGGTGGCGGGTGTCGAGCAGCCCCTGCCCTGCCCGGTCCACGAGGGCGGCCGCCGGCGCGGCCGGGGGTGCCGGTGCGGCCAGGGAAGGGGCGACCGACGGACAGGCCCGCCCCGCCCGGACTGGTCCGAAAAGGAGGGGTCGAGATGATGAAGGTGGCGGTTCCCATGGAGCAGGGGAGGTTCTGCCCGCACTTCGGTGGCGCGCAGGTGTTCGCGTTCTACACCGTCGACGACAGCGCGCGCGCCATCACCGGCCGGCACACGGGACAGCCACCGGAGCACGGCCGCGGGGTCTACCCCATGTGGCTCAAGCAGCAGGGGGCCACCGTCGTGCTGGCCGGCGGCATGGGGCCGAGGGCGATGGACATCTTCGCGCGGCACGGAATCGAGGTCGTGCTCGGCGTCGCGGGCATCGACCCCGACGCCCTCGTCGAGAGCTACGTCAACGGCACCCTGGAGGCCACAGGCGAGCTCTGTCAAGAGCACGGCTTCCACGATTGCGGCCACGACCACGACGGCGCCGGGTCGGGCGGCTGCCATGGAGGATGAGCGAGAGGTGCCGTCCGCGGACGGGTGAAGGGAGGTTGGCAATGCAGCGGGGAGCCGGGGGCAGAGGAATCGAAGGCGGCGGATGCGGTGGCGGTGCCGGGGCGCGTGGCGGGAGACGCGGCGGCGGTCTGGGTGCGGGCGGGTTCTGCATCTGTCTCAAGTGCGGTCACCGGTCCCTCCACCGGCCCGGGGCGCCGTGCCTCGACGAGCGCTGCCCCGAGTGCGGTGCGGCGTTGGTGCGCGAGGGGTCGTTCCACCACCGGGAGATCACCGAGCGCCGCGCAGGACGAGCGACCGATGAGATCTCCGCGCGGGGCGGGGGCGCGTCGCCGCCCGCCGGCTGCGCGGTGTCGGGGCCCCGGCGGCTCGCTGAACCCCCGCGGGTCGATTGAGGTCGCACGGCCTCCAGCGGAATGCTCTGGACCATCGCCAACAGCGCCGCCGAACCCTCGAGCGGGGTGCGCCCGGAGCCGGAGCTCTTCGGCTGCGAGGCGGGCGCCTTCACCGGTGCGGTCCGCGAGCGCTCGGGGCGGGTGTCGGCGGCCGAGAGCGGGACCTTGTTCCTCGACGAGATCGGCGACCTGCCGCCGTCCCTGCAGGTCAAGATCCTGCACCTCCTCCAGGAGCGCCGCTACGAGCCCCTGGGCGAGGTCGCGAGCCGGACCGCCGACGTGCGGATCGTCGCCGCCACCAACCGCGACCTCAAGTCCCTGGTCGACTGCGGGGCGTTCCGCCCCGTCCTCAACTACCGGGTCAACGTCATCCGCATGGTGATGCCGCCCCTGCGCGACCGGCCCTGCGAGGTCCCGCTGAGCACGGTGCGCCGCTGCGGGTTCGGGGCCGCCAGCCGCTCCGCCGATCATGGCCGGACCGGCACCCAGTTGGCGCGGGCGTGGGTGCGGCGGAAGCCGAAGCGCTCGATGTTGCGGTAGGAGTGCTGCGGGTCGCCCGCGACGGCCTCGCCCGTACAGGTGGCGAAGCGCTCCACTCCCAGCCGCACTCCGTTGTTGATGCGGCGGGCGAGGATGGCTCCCTGGCTGCCGCGGCGGCGGAACTCGGGCAGGGTCGCGGCCCAGTCGAGCCAGGCCGTCCCGTCGTGGACCCGCATCGCGCCGCAGCCCGCGGGACGGTCGCCGTCGAAGGAAAGGTAGCAGTGCCAGCCGGGTCGTCCGACGAGGCCCGCAATGGCCCCGACCCAGTCGGGATCGAGCCCGAAACCCGCGGCGGCGATGCGGCCGAAGTCGTCGGCGTGCTCGGGCCCGATGCGCCGCACCTCGAGGTCCGAGCGCGGCGCCGGAGCCGGCAACGGCTCGCGCGTGAACTTGGCCCACGCCCGGTGGTAGGGCTCGAGACCGTGCTCGGCGAGCCACGCGGGCAGCTCGGGCGGGGCCGCGGCGGGGTCGAGGTGCAGGAAGTAGCGTTCGACCCCGGCGCTGCGGTAGTGCTCGACGATGGCCGCGACGGTCTCCCGGTCAGCCGGGTGGGCGACGCCCAGCCCGACGGTCCGGTTGACGACGATGCTCGGCCGGCCGGCGGCCACCGACACCAGCGCGCCGTCGAGCGCAAAGAGCTCCAGTCCCAGGGTGTCGCGGAGCGCGGGCGGCGCCGCGCGATAGAGGTCGGCGAGCGCGGCCCGCTCGGCGGCCTCGCAGCGGATGGTGGTAGCGGCGTCCATCAGGCGGCCCTCCTCTCCTCGGCCGCGTCCGCGGCCCGTCGAGCCGGCTCACCGGAGATGTCGCGGCCCGCCAGCATGGCGCCGATGCGGCTCGAGGCGCCGGGGTAGAAGCCCGCCTCCTCGTCGAAGCTCGCCGGGTTCTCGAAGGTCCCGAAGACCATGTCCCACAGGGGCAGGTCGGCGTAGTTGGAGCGGTGCTTGCCGCGCTGGTGGTGCACGCCGTGGCTCTCGGGGCGCTGGATGATGTAGCCCAGCCAGCGCGGGGTGCGGATGTTGGCGTGCTGGAACATGGCGTTGAAGGCCACGAAGGTGGCCGCCAGCACTCCGGCCTCGGGCTGCAGCCCGAGCAGGGGGAAGAACACCAGGCTCGGCCACGTCGTCCAGAAGAACACGTCCAGCGGGTGGCCGTAGTTCGCCCCGAAGGCGTCGATGCTTTCGGCCGAGTGGTGCATCTGGTGGGCCCAGCGCCACAGGAAGTCGGAGCGGTGCGCCGCCCGGTGGTACCAGTAGTGGACGAGCTCGTAGACCAGGATGCCGAGCACCGCACCGGCCGCGATGCCGAGGCCCGAGGCGTCGAACAGGCTGATGCCGTCGAAGACCCACGCCCAGAAGAGGGTCACCGGAATCGAAAATGCGATGGTCAGGACCGAGACCGCCAGCGCCCGCAGGCGCCAGTGCCGCGGCGTGTCGAAGGTCCGTCGACGCGCCACCAGGTCGAGCGCCATGAAAAGCGGAATGAAGGCCAGACCCAGATATTCAAGAGCCTCCCACATGATCGTCTCCTTTCGGTTCTGTCCGCGGCGGCGGCCCATCCGCCGCCTGTACCCGAAAGGCGTGACGATCGATGGAACACTGTTCCATCGCCGCGTTCGAATCGTTCTCCGATGGGTCACCGATGGCGCGGGTCGTAGACGCAGAACATGCCGGTCGTGAGCGCCCACTCGAGGTGCGCCCCGGCCGCCGGGCACTGCTCGGCGATGCGGTCGACCGCGTCGCGGAGCCGCCGCCGGACGTTGACCCGAGCGCGCTCCGCGGCGCGACCTTCGCGCCGCGCGCGGCCGCCGAGGCCGAAGGCCCGCGACAGCTCGGCGGCGATGGCGTCGAGCTCCTCCTGCGCCCGTGCCGCGCGGGCGGGATCGTGAAAGCCCCGCGCCTCCTCGAGCTCGGCCTGCAGCGCCTCCACCCGGAGACGGTACTGGCGCCTCGCCGTGTCATCGAGCAGCTCGCCGGCATCGCCGCCGTCGGCGGCCCGGCCGGGCGGCGGGGCGCCCGACAGGTCGAGGGCGTGAAACTCCCGGCCCGGATCGGCGACCAGGCGTGCGAGCATGCGCACCCCCTTGGTGTCCTTGAGCCGGAAGCTGGCGCCCTCGCACTCGCAGAGCCACAGCTCGCCCTCGCGGACGAGGCGGAAGTAGGCCACCGTCGGGACACCGTCGTCAGCGGTTCGTGAGCTCGCGGGCGCGTCGGCGGAAACCGCGGACCGCAGCTCATCGATGAGCTCCAGCAGGCCGCGCTGGCCGAGGCGGCCGGCGATGCCCTCCGCCTCCTCGAGCAGCTCGCGGCACCGTTGCGAGCCGCCGCCTGCTTCTGCGAGGTGGCTCGCGAACTCGTAGGCGGTGCGTGCCGTCGCCGGCAGGGCTCCGAGGTCGCGGGCGCGAGTCAGCGCCTCCTCGAAGAAGCGCTCGGCCTGCCCGGCGTCGCCGAGGGTGGAGGCGAGCAGGGCCAGGGAGCGGGACACCGGCCCTTCCCAGATCATGCCGAAGAGGCCCCACGTGACGCAGTGCGAGGCGTAGGGAAGCAGCCGGTCCATGAGGCGGCGAGCGAGCTCCGCGTCTCCGGCGCCCGCCGCCACGTCCGCGACCAGGCACAGCAGCGACCGGTCGCCCATCACGAGCCCGAGCTCCGCGGCCCGCTCGAGCATCGACCGCGGCACCTCGTCGGCACGCCCGTGCCGCGCCAGGTGGCTGCCGGCCACCATCCGCGCGTAGAGCGCCTCGAAACCGCCGACCACCGGCGCCGCGAGCAGATCGGGCTGCGGCCACGCGTCGTCGATCGCCTCTCTGGCCCTGAGGAGACCCTGCCGTTGCAGCTCGAGCGTGCGCGGGGCGTTGGGGTCCCGGGCCCGCTCGGACTCCCGGCGGGCCTGCTCGATCAAGTCCGCGGCGTCGTCGAAGCGGCCCGCCATGGCGGCTCGCATGGCGCGGAAGGAGCGCACCGGCCACCGGTGGTGGGGCAGGCCGGTCCGCTCGGCCAGCTCGTCGCAGGCGTCGATGGCGCCGTCGGCGGCGGTCAGGTCGCCGAGCTCGAGGGCGTCGATGACGATCCGCATGTGGGCCCGCAGGGCCTCCACCGGCCGCTCGAGCTCGCCCGCCAGCGCCACGTGCTCGCGGTTGAGGGCGAGCCGCTCCTCGGGCGGCGCCAGGTCCATCAGCGCCGAGCAGCCGGAGCGGATGGCGGCGAGCAGGGCGGCGCGGTCCCCGGCCCGGCGCGCCATGGCGATGGCGTCCCGGGCGAGGGCGAAGGCCGTCGCGGGATCCGACGCCGGCTGCAGGGCGGCGGCGAGGCGCGCCTGCAGCTTCGCCCGCACGGCGCTGTCGCCGTCGTCGATGGCGCCCAGGGCCTCGCGCAGCAGCTCCACCAGGGTCGGGTCGACGTCCGCGTAGACGAAGACGCTGCCGTAGGTGAGGGCCGCACGAGCCAGGAGCCCGGCGTCCTCGAGCCCTCGTGCGAGGTCGGCGGCGCGACGGCAGACCCGCCGGCCGTCCTCCACCGCGCCGGCCTGCAGCAGCGCCCGGGCGCGCTCGAGCAGCAGGCCGCAGAGACGCCGCGGGTCGGGATCCGGCTGGCGCTCCAGCAGCTCGAAGGCCCGCTTGGAGAAGTGGGCCGCGTCGTCGAAGGCGAGCCCCTCGGCGGCCTGCGCCGCCGCCTCCTCACAGGCTTCGAGGGCGCGATCCGCGGCCGCGGGACCGGCCTCCAGCAGGTGGTGGGCGAGCTCCGCCCACGGCCGCGCGGTGCCGGCGTGGCGACGGCGCAGGAGCTGGTCGGCCCGTCGCCGGTGCAGCGACGCGCGCCGTTCGGGCTCGAGATCGGCGTGAAAGACCTCGCGGATCAGGAAGTGGGAGAAGCCGTGGCGGCCGTCGTCGCCGCCGGAGACGAGCCCGGCACCGCGAGCTTCCGCCAACCCCCGGCTCGGCTCGAGATCCTCGTCCTCCACCAGCTCGGCGAGGTCGGAGCCGGTGAAGTCCCGCCCGATCACCGAGGCCGCGCCGAGCAGGCGCCGGGTGCGCCCGTCGAGGCCGGCGGCCCGTTCGCGGATCACCGCCCTGATGCTCGCGGGGATCATGATGTCGACGCGGTCCGCGTCGTCGTCCAGCGCCCCCTGCGACGCCATGAGGCCGGCGATCTCGACCACGAACAGGGGGTTGCCCTCGCTCGCCTCGTGGATCGCCGCCGCCACCCTCGGGCCGGGCTCGGTGCCGGCGATGCGGGCAACGCACGCCGCCGCCTCCTCGAGCGTCAGGGCTCTGAGGCGCAACACCGCCTGCGCCGCGCGCGAGACCCTGGCCAGGGGCTCGGCGATCTCCTCGCGCGGCGCCTCGGCCTCGCGGAAGGTCCCGACCACGACGAGCGGCTCGTCGCGCACCTGCCGGGCGACGAAGTCGAGCATGGTGACCGAGGCGGGGTCGGCTGCGTGCAGGTCCTCGAGGACGACGAGGGCCGGCTGCTCGCGGCCGGCCGCGCCCAGCAGGCCGTAGGCCGCGTCCATGAGCCGGAATCTGGCCTGCTCGGGCTCGAGCTCGCGCGCCTCTGGACCTCCGCCGGCGCCGAGCTCCGGCAGCAAGGGTGCGAGGACCGACGAGGTCTGCGCGCCCAGGCGGGTGCCGTCGACGCCGCCGCGGAGCAGCGAGCGCAGGACCTGGATCCACGGCCAGTAGGCCGGGGCGCCCCCGGCCTCCCAGCACCTTCCCCAGTGGACCGCCATGCCCCGCCCCGCGGCGCGGTCCGCCAGCTCCTCCGCGAAGCGGCTCTTGCCGATGCCGGCCGCACCCTCCACCAGAAACACGCTGCCGCGGCCCGCCGCCGCCTCGTCGAGCGCGCCCAGCACCCGGGCGAGCTCCGCCTCCCGCCCGAGGATGGCGGGCCGACGGGAACCGTGTTCAGGGCCTGGTGCCACGCCGTTCACTCCCTCGCCCCGGACCGCGGTCGGTCGGCGTTCCCGGGTATCCTGGGCGTTGTTGATGACGATTCTACGCGACCCCCTCCGCCTGCTGCGGGCTCCGGCACTGGAATGCCGGGCGGCCGCGAAGTGCTGCACTGGGGGAGCGGGAGGGTCCCAGATGCAGCAGATATTGGAAGGCGCCGCGGGCGGCGCGTGCCACAGGCGGCGCGCGCGGCGTCTCTTCCGCGTGCTGGCGCCGGTCCTGGCGCTGGCGGCGTCGGCCGCGGGCTGCGGGGGCGGCGTCGATCCGGCGCCTTCCGCCGGCTCCGCGGTGGTGCCCGCCGTCGAGGCCCTGCCGGCGCAGGCCGGCACCCTGCCCCTCTTCGACGAGGTCAGCGGGGTTGTCCGGGCGCGCAACCAGGTCGCCATCCACCCCGAGATCAGCGGCTCGGTGGTGGCGGTGCGGGTGCGCAACGGCGATCAGGTGGCGCCGGGTCAGGAGCTGGTGCGGCTCGACGACGGCCCGCAGCGCGAGCAGCTGCGGCAGGCCGAGGCCGGGCTGCTGATGGCCGAGGCGACCGCGGCCGAGGTCCGCGCCCGTGAAGCGGAGGTCCGGGCGCAGGTCCTGCGCACCCGCGCCCTCGCGCAGAGCGGACTGGTGAGCGAGCTCGACCTGGAGACCCGCGAGGCGCAGCTGGCGGCGGCCGAGGCGCAGTCGGCGCAGGCCGCAGCGCGCGTCGCCCAGGCGCGCGCGGCCGTCGCCGAGCGCGAGTCGGCGCTTGCAAAGACCGTGGTGCGGGCGCCCGCGCCGGGGCGGGTCGGCCAGCGCGCGGTGGAGGTGGGCACGGTGGTGAGCCCGGCCAGCACCCTGTTCCTGCTCGGCGACTTCGACGATCTGCTGGTGGAGGTGCCCCTGACCCAGGCCATGCTGCGCGACGTCCGCGAAGGAACGCCGGTCGAGATCGCGACCCGGGACGGCGAGAAGGCCCCGGTGCGGGCGTCCGTGTCCCGCATCTCGCCGTTTCTCGAGCAGGGCAGCTTCAGCACCGTGGCGGAGTTGGACCTTCCACCCGGCAACGGCGGCCTGAGGCCCGGCATGTTCGTCTCGGTGCGGGTGCTGCGCGGCGAGAGCCGGCCCTCGACCCTCGTGCCCACGAGCGCAGTCTGGGAGGACCCGCGAAGCGGGGCCGACCTGGTGTTCGTGGTGGAGGAGGACAGTGGCCTGGCCGAGCCCGTCGGCGAGGTCGGGGCGGTTCCCGAGCAGCCCCGGCGGGTGGGGGTCCGGCCGGTGCGGGTTCTGGCCGAGGGTCGGGGCCGCAGCGGGGTCGAGGGCGTCGAGGAGGGCGAGTGGGTGGTGACCGTCGGCCAGCACCTGCTGCACGAGCAGATGCAGGCCACGGACGCGGAGGCCGTCGAGGCCCGGGTGCGACCCACCTCCTGGCAGCGGGTCCTCGAGCTCCAGGGGCTGCAGCGCGAGGACCTGCTCGAGGGCTTCCTGGCCAAGCAGCGCCGGCTGGCCGGGGTGCTCGGGGCCGAGCTGCCGGCCTCCAGCGAGGCGGTTGACGAGGCGCTGGCCGCAGCCGCCGCAGAGGCCCCTGCGGACCCGGAGCGGCCGTCGGACGGGGGCTGAGGTGGCGGGCATCAGCGACCTCGCGATCCGCCGGCCGGTCGCCACCGCGATGGTGTACCTGATGCTGATCGTGGTCGGGATGGTGGCCCTGCGCACCCTGCCCGTGGACCTCCTGCCCAAGGTCGAGTTCACCGAGCTGACGGTTCGGGTGAGCTACCCCAACGTGGGGCCGGAGGAGATCGAGCAGATCATCACCGACCCGATCGAGAACGCGATCTCGGGCCTGCCCAATCTGGAGCGCGTCAGCTCCCAGTCCGAGGAGGGCTCGAGCCGCATCCGCCTGCGCTTCTCGCGCGGCACCGACATCGACGAGGCCGCCAACGACCTGCGGGCGGCCCTCGACCGGCTGCGGGACGAGCTGCCGCCGGAGGCGGAGGCGCCGGAGATCTTCAAGCTCGACCTCGACATGATCGAGGTGGTCAGCATCGCCGCCACCACGAGCCGCGACCTGGAGTGGCTGACGCGGCTGCTCGAGCAGGACCTGGCGAGCCGCTTCGAACAGGTCCCGGGGGTGGGCGCCATCGACCTCCGGGGAGGGATCTACCGCGAGATCAGGGTCGAGCTGCTGCGCGACCGCCTGCGCGCCTCGGGGCTGACGGCCCTGGATGTGCAGCAGGCGCTGCTGCGGGAGAACGTCACCCTGCCCGGGGGCAACGTCAAGAGCGGCACCAGCGATCTCTACGTGCGGGCCATGGGCGAGTACCTTTCGGTGGCGCAGGTCGCCGACACGGTCATCACCGAGGTCCGCGGCAAACCGATCCGGGTGCGGGACATCGCCGAGGTGCGCGACAGCTACGAGGACGTCCGCTACCTGGTGGAAATGAACGGCGTGCCGGCCATCAACCTCGGCATCCAGAAGCAGAGCGGCGCCAACACGGTGGCCGTGGCTTCCGGCGTGCGCCGCGAGATGGCGCGCATCAACGCCGAGCGGGACGACGTCCACCTCGAGGTGGTCGCCGACCAGAGCGAGTTCATCCGCCAATCCATCGCCAGCGTGCGCAGCTCGGCCCTGTGGGGCTCCCTGCTCGCCGTGGCGGTGCTCTACTTCTTTCTGCGCAACCGCTCGTCCACGGTCATCATCGCCCTCGCCATCCCCATCTCGGTGGTGGGCACCTTCGGGCTGCTGTTCTTCGCCGGCCTGACCCTGAACCAGATGACCTTCGGCGGGCTCGCCCTCGGCGTCGGGCTCATCGTCGACAACGCCATCGTGGTTCTGGAGAGCATCGTCCGCAAGCGCGAGGAGCAGGGCATGGCGGCCGCGCCGGCCGCGCACCTCGGGGCGCGCGAGGTGGCCGGCGCCATCGTCGCCTCGACCCTCACCACCTGCGTGATCTTCCTGCCGGTCGTGTTCGCCCGCACCACCAGCGGCGCGCTCTTCCAAGCCCTCGCCCTGGTGGTGGTCTTCGCCCTCGCCTGCTCGCTGCTCGTGGCCCTGACCCTGGTGCCCATGCTGGCGGCCCGCTTCCTGAAGCTCGAGCCGGCGGAGGAGCGTCAGCGCTCGCGCTTCTACCGCGCCTTCCGCCGCCTCGAGGACCGCTACACCGGCGGGTTGCGTACGGCCATCCGGCACCGCGGCCGCGTCTTCGCGGCCACTGCCGTGCTGCTCGGCGCGGCGCTGCTGCTGTGGCCGCTGATTCCGGTGGAGCTGGCGCCGCGGACCGAGGCCGACGAGATCGACATCGAGCTGGAGATGGCCCGCGGCACCAACATCGCGGTGGCCCGGGTCTACCTCGACGAGCTCGAGCGCAAGGTGCGGGGGATCATCCCCGCGGACGACGTCGACATCACGGCCACCGAGGTGCGCGGCGACAGCGCCGCGGTGGAGCTGAAGCTCGCGCCGCGCGACCGGCGATCCCTGGGCAGCACCGAGATCGCCGACCGGGTGCGGGCCGCCGTGGACGGGCAGGTGCCGGGCGCCGAGATCGACGTGGACGCGCAGCAGGGGCTGTGGATGCTGAACCGGGTCTTCAGCTCGGGCGGCGGTCAGGGTGGGCTGGAGATCGAGCTGCGGGGCTGGGATCTCGCCCGGGCCGACGTGATCGCGGCCGAGATGCGGCGCCGCATGGAGCGCATCGAGGGCGTCACCGACGTGCGGGTGAGCCGCCGCGAGGGCCAACCCGAGGAGCGGCTGGTGATCGACCGCGAGCGCCTCGGCGAGGTCGGGCTGTCGGTGCGGGAGGTCGGCCGCACCCTGGAGGCCAACGTCGCCGGCCTCGAGGCGGGAAGGTTCCGCCAGGGCGGCGACGAGTTTCCGATCGTGGTCCGTCTGCGTCCGGCCGACCGTCTCACCGCCGACGACCTCGACAGCGTGGTGCTGCGCACCCCCGCCGGCGACACCGTGCCGCTGTCGGCCCTCGTCGAGCGGCAGCGGGGACGGGGGCCGGTGGAGATCGATCGCGTGGACGGCCAGCGGGTGACCTACGTGACGGCCAACCTCGAGGGCGGCGTGGCCCTCGGCGACGCCGTCCGCCAGGTGCGCCGGGCGCTCGACGACCTCGCGCTGCCGGACGGCTTCACCATCCTCTTCGGCGGCCAGTACGAGGAGCAGCAGGCGGCGGCGCGCGACTTCACCGTCGCCATCTTGATGGCGCTGGCCCTGGTCTACATGCTCATGGCGGCCCAGTTCGAGCGTTTCCTCGACCCGCTGGTGGTGATGCTGTCGGTGCCGATGGCGCTCATCGGCGTCGTGCCGGCCCTGCTGCTCACCGGTACCACCCTCAACATCCAGAGCGTCATGGGGCTGGTGATGCTGATCGGCATCGTCGTCAACAACGCCATCGTCCTGGTGGACGCCGTCAACCTCCTGCGCCGCGACTACGAGATGGGCGCGGCCGAGGCGGTCGTGGAGGCCGGCCGGCTGCGCCTGCGGCCGATCCTCATGACCACCGGCACCACGGTGCTCGGGCTCCTGCCGCTCGCCGTCGGCCTGGGTACCGGCGCCGAGATCCAGGCGCCGCTGGCTCGGGTGGTGATCGGCGGACTGCTCGCCTCGACGCTGGTGACCCTCGTCCTCATCCCGGTCGCCTACACCTCGGTCACCGGCCTGGCGGCGAAGCTGCGCAGCGAGCGCTGGATCTCCGAGGACACGCGGGCGGCGTAGCCCGCGATATTCGCCGGGGTGCGTCGCGCCCTCCGCGGCGAACCCTCGTGTACCGTCCGGGCTAGGGCTCCGGTGCGGAGGGCTGCGGACCCGGATCCGCGTAGAGTCCGTTGCGCTGGTCGATCAGCTCCGAGGCCGGTCCGAGCTCGGTGTAGAAAAAGGCGGACGCGTTGATGCCGCGCTCGACGTTGTTCGTCCAGACGCGTCCGAACGGGCCGCCGGCGTGATTTGTGCCCACGTGGATCGCGGCAACCGCGACCGCGACCGCCGCGAAGCCGGCCGCCAGCCGCAGCCATCTCACGGCGTCCGACCGGATCACGGGGCGCCGCCGAACAGGATGCCGCCGAACACCAGCCATGCGACGAGCAGCGTCAGGAAGATGTTGAAGCTCTGGCCGACGATGTAGAGGATGATCGGCTTGCCGCCGACGAGCTGACTCGCCAGCTCCTTGAAGTTCGACTCGAGCCCGATGGCGACGAACGCGAGGCAGAACAGCCAACCGCGCACGACCTTGCTCGCATCGAGAATGGCGCCGGTCTGCGCCTCACCCGCGACGGGCACGACCACGAAGCTGAAGAAGATCGAAGCCAGCACGAAGCCGAGGATGAACTTCGGGAACCGGTACCAGACCTCCATCAGGCTCGGCCTCGGGGCCGTCGGGTCACGGTCGACGCGGGTCACCCAGTACACGGCGACGAAGAAGGCGACCAGGCCGATGAGGATGTTCTGGATCATCTTGATCACCGCGGCGACCCGCTCGGCCTCTTCCCCGAGCAGCGCGCCTGCGGCAACCACCGCCCCGGTCGAGTCGATCGTGCCGCCCAACCACGCGCCGGCGACCGCCGGTTGCAGCCCCATGAGCTTCGCGATCGCCGGCATGAAGACCATCATCAGCACCGTGAAGATCATCGTCATGCCGACCGCGAGGGTCAGCTCCTGCCTCTTCGCCCGGCAGGCGGCCGCGGTCGCGATCGCCGCCGAGACGCCGCACACCGAGGTTGCCGCGGCGACGATGATGACGAACGACTTCGACGCCATGCGCAGCCATCGGGTGCCGAAGAACCACATCACGAGGATCACGGTCGGCGTCACCGCCCAGGCGACGATCAGGCCGGGGGCGCCGAGACGCAGGATCTCGGAGAACAGGATCTCGGCGCCGAGCAGCACCAGCCCCGTCTTGATGTACATCTCGGATTTGGCGCCGGCCAGCAGCCACCGGGGCGTGCCCACCGTGTTCGCGACGATCAGACCGAAGGCGAGCGCCCACAGCGCGTACTCGAGGCCGACGGCCTTGACCGACTGCTGCCCGGAGGCGACGAAGGAGAGTATCGACAGCAGGAAGATCGCGAGGTAGCCGGCGAAGAACGGCCGCCAGTCCTCGCCCATGACCCGGACGCCGGTCGTCAGCAGCAGGCCCAGGGCGAGCGCGAGCGCGGCGAGCGGCACCGCCATGTCGGCGCTCAATGCGGTGAGCGGGTCGGAAACCCAGGTGCCGAGACGGGGCACGTCGTGGATGAGACCCGTGATCGCGCCGGCCAGGATGACGACCGAGAACCAGATCGCCCAGTAGTCCTCCGTCCTCCACATTTTCTCGAGTTCACTGCTCGCCACGAGACGCCTCCCTCCTCGCCGCCCGGGCGCCGTGCGCCGGCGAGGCCGGACCGCAGTCGGCCCAGCATACCCCGTCCGGGATGCTCCGGGGAGGGGCCGATCCCTCCGGCAGCGGCCGGTTGCGCAGCGGCGCTGCCGGGATTCGCGAAAGGCCGGCCGCGTCGCGCGGCCGGCAAGCAGGTTTCGGTGAGCTCGACGCCTCGACCGCGTCGCGCGCCCCGGCCGGGCACGGCGCCGCGGCGCTCGGGGCGGCGGGTTCTCAGTCGAGCGGCCCGGCGTCCAGCAGGCCGTCGATGACGCCGTTGAAGGCGGCGCTGGGGCGCATCTCCTTCTCAGCCAGGACGTCGTCGGGCACGTAGTACCCCCCGAGGTCGACCGGCCGCCCCTGGGCGGCCAGCAGCTCGGCGGCGATCGTCGCCTCGTTCGCGGCCAACGCCTCGGCGACCGGGGCGAAGCGCGCCGCGAGCGCCGGGTCCTTGTCCTGCGCGGCCAGAGCCTGCGCCCAGTACAGCGCGAGGTAGAAGGTACCGCCGCGGTTGTCGATCTCGTGCACCTTGCGCGAGGGCAGGCGGCCGTTCTCCAGGTACATGGCCACGGCTTGGTCGAGGGTGTCGGCGAGGACCGTCGCCCTGGGGTTGCCGGTCTTCTCGGCCACCAGCTCGAGGGAGGGGACCAGGGCGCAGTACTCGCCGAGCGAGTCCCACCGCAGGTGGCCCTCCTTGAGGAACTGCTGCACGTGCTTCGGCGCGGAGCCGCCGGCGCCGGTCTCGAAGAGCCCGCCGCCCTCCATCAGCGGCACGATCGAGAGCATGCGGGCGCTGGTGCCGAGCTCGAGGATCGGGAACAGGTCGGTGAGGTAGTCGCGGAGGACGTTGCCGGTGACCGAGATCGTGTCCTCGCCGCGGCGCACCCGCTCGAGGGTGAACTTCATGGCCTCGACCGGCCTCAGGATGCGGATGTCGAGGCCGCTGGTGTCGTGCTCGGGGAGGTAGCGCTGCACCTTGGCGATGATCTGGGCGTCGTGGGCGCGCTGCTCGTCGAGCCAGAAGACGGCCGGCGAGCCGGTGGCCCGCGCCCGGTTCACCGCCAGCTGCACCCAGTTGCGGATCGCCGCGTCCTTCGCCTGGCACATCCGGAAGATGTCGCCGGGCTCCACCTTCTGCTCGAGGACCGTCGCTTTGGAGGCGTCGACGACGCGGACGGTGCCCGAGGCCGGCGCCTCGAAGGTCTTGTCGTGCGAGCCGTACTCCTCCGCCTTCTGGGCCATCAGCCCGACGTTGGCGACGTTGCCCATGGTAGCGGGGTCGAACTGGCCGTTTCTCTTCGCGTCCTCGAGGATCTCGGCGTACATGGTCGCGTAGCACCGGTCCGGCACCATCGCGATGCAGTCCTGCAGCTCGTCGTCGGCGTTCCACATCCGGCCGCCGTCGCGGATCACGTTCGGCATCGAGGCGTCGACGATGACATTGTTGGGCACGTGCAGGTTGGTGATGCCCTTGCGCGAGTCGACCATCGCCAGCGCGGGCCGCGACTCGTAGACGGCGGCGATGTCCGCCTCGATCTCCGCCTTTTGAGCGGCCGGCAGCTTGTCGAGCTTCTCGAGGACGTCGGCGAGGCCGTTGTTGACGTTGGCCCCGATCTCGTCGAGCACCGCGGCGTGCTTGTCCAGCGCTTCCCGGTAGTAAACCGACACACAGTGGCCGAACATGATGGGGTCGGAGACCTTCATCATGGTCGCCTTGAGGTGCAGCGACAGCAGTACGCCGTCGCGCCGGGCGGCCTCGATCTGCTCGGCGTAGAACTTCCGCAGCTCGGCGACGTGCATCACCGCGGTGTCGATGACCTCGCCCGCCTGGAGCGAGATCTTCGGTTTGAGCACCGTGGTCGTGCCGTCGTCGGCGACGAACTCGATGGCGACGTCGGTCGCCTCGGCCAGGGTGGTCGAGGTCTCGCTGCCGTAGAAATCGCCGCGCTCCATGTGGGCGACGCGCGCCTTCGACCCGGACTCGGGCCACGGCTTCATCATCTTGTGGGGGTGCTTCTGCGCGAAGCGCTTGACCGCCGCCGCCGGACGGCGGTCGGCGTTGCCCTCGCGCAGCACCGGGTTGACGGCCGAGCCGAGACAGACCGCGAAGCGCTGCCGCAACGCCCGCTCCTCATCGGTCTTCGGCTCCTCGGGAAAGTCGGGGATGTCGTAGCCCTTGCCCTGCAGCTCCTTGACGGCGCTCTGGAGCTGCGGGATGGAGGCCGAGATGTTGGGCAGCTTGATGATGTTGGCCTCGGGGGTCCTGGCGAGGGCGCCGAGCTCCGCGAGGTGGTCGGAGATCTTCTGCTCCTCGGTCAGGTTTTCCGGGAAGTTGGCGATGATGCGGCCGGCGAGCGAGATGTCGCGCGTCTCGACCTCGATGCCGCAGCCCGCAGTGAAGGCCTGCACGACGGGCAGCAACGCGTAGCTCGCCAGTGCCGGCGCCTCGTCGACCTTGGTCCAGATGATCTTCGATGTGCTCATGGTGTTACCTCGTGAAAAAAATCATTTGCGCGGTCGAGCCGCAGTCTAGCCTGTCCGGGGCTGCTTGTCAGCCGTCGGTCCCCAGCGCGGCGGGGCCGTCAGCGGGTTCCGGCGACCACGATGCGGCGCCGCTCGAGCAGCGTGCCCTCGGCACGGTACAGCTCGGTGAGGGCCTGCAGAAAATCGACCCTCGCGGCGGCGGCGTCCACCTCGGCCTGGATGAGGAGCCGCTGGACCAGCAGCACGTCGAGGTTCCGGGACATGCCCACCTGGTAGCGGTCGCGCTCGATCCGCAGCTCTTCGCGGCGGCCCTCCACCGCCTCGCGTGTGGCCTCCACCCGGAGCCACTGCGTCTCGACGTCGATCGCCGCGCGACGCACCTCCTCGGTCACGCGGGAGGCGGTGTCGTCGAGCACCGCGGCCGCCTGCAGTCTCGTCAAAGTGGCGCGCTCGAGCCGCGCCCGGTCGCCGCGCCGCGACAGCGGCAGATCGAGCACCACGCCGAGCCACCAGGTGTCGAACGGCGAGTCGTCGATCAGGTGCTCGCCCGCGTCGGCGAGCGACGGGCCGAGGCTGCTGCGGCCGTAGCCCGCGCTCAGGTCGAGGCGCGGCTCGAGGAGGTCCCGGGCCGCGATGACCTCGAGGTCCCGGTTGGCGAGTGCGGCCCGGTCGCGGTACAGCTCCGGCCGAAGCTCGAGGGCGAGCTGCACGCTGCGCTCCGCATCCACTGCGACGCGCTCGACGTCGGGTTCGTCGACGGCGGCGTACCGTTCCCCCGGCGCCGCAGAGCCGGCGCCGAGGAGCCTGGTGAGGGTGGCGGAGAGCGCCCGCACATCGCCCTCGGCTTCCGCCAGGTCGGCGCGGCGCGAGGCCTGCTCGGCGCTCGCGGAGAGCACCGCCGAGTCCACGGCGCGACCGGTGTCCACGAGGTCCCGGTTGAGCGCGAGCTGCTCGGAGGCCAGCCGCACGCCGAATTCCCGGATGTCCACCACCTCCTGTGCGAGCACCAGCTCCCAGTAGGCGGTCTCCACCGCGGCCACCACCTCGAGCACGGCGCGCCGCAGCTGCCACTCGCTGCCGACCGCGCGGTTCGCGGACTGCCGCACCGCCACCAGGTTGACCTCGCGTCCGAAGCCTTCGAGCAGCGACTGGCGCAGCTCGAGGCTCCACGATCCCTCGTACTCGCGCGGGGTGAAGTTGGTTTCCGAGCTCGTCAGCAGGCCGCTCAGGGCCAGCCGGGTGCCGGTGGGGAAGAGCGTCGAGGCGGTGGCGGAGAGGTCGAAGCTCTGCCGTTCGAGCCGCCGCGGGGCGGCGGCAGGGTCCTGGCCGTCACCGCCGTCGTCGTCGGGGCGGAAGGTGAAGCTCTGCACCGCGCTCAGCTGGTTGGTCGCGTCCCGGTAGGCGGCGCCCGCTGCGAGCTGCGGATCGAAGACCGCCCACGCCTCGGGGATCGCCGTGCGGGCCACCAGCGGCAGGTACTGCTCCACCTCGAGCGTCGGGCTGCTGGTGAGAGCCGTGCTCAGGGCCGCCGCCAATGTGAGTCTGACGGCGCCGTCAGCGGCCGGGCGCATGCCGGGGCGCGCCCCGACGTCCGGCTCGGTGACGCCCGCCAGCGGCGGCGGTGCGGGCACGTCGGGCACCTCGGTCCGGTCCTGGGCGCCGGCCGGCAGCCATCCCCCCGCCGCCGCCACCGTCACGGCCGCAACGCACGCGACGGTCGCCGCACGTCTCACGGCTGTCCGCCCCCGCTGCGGCCGCTGCGGTCGTCATCGCCCGGCTCGTCGTCGCCCCCCAGCGACCGCTCCACCGGCATCACCGCGGCGACCAGGTGGCGGTGCACCCGTTTGGCGCTGCGGAAGTCCTCGAGGTCGTCGAGCAACCCGTCGAGCCGGTCGTCGGGCACCAGGACCTGAACCGCGGTGACGTTGCCGGGGAAGGCCTGCGAACCGTCGTGGCGACCGTCTCGGTCGTGGCCCCCGATGCGTCCGTAGCGCACCCAGCTCTTCAGACGGTGGCGCTCCAGGAGGCGCTCCACCGGATCGGCGTACTGAACCTGGAAGCTCAGGTGTACCAGCTTCACGACGCACCCCCTTCGGCCGCTCCACGAAGCCGCCGCAGGCCGTCGTCGAACAGCGTGTAGACCACCGGCACCACCACGATGGTGAGGAAGGTGGTGGCCAGCAGGCCGCCGGCCACCGCCACGCCGAGCGGTGCGCGGGCCTCGCCGCCCGCGCCGTAGCCGAGGGCGATGGGCAGCATTCCGAGCACCGTCGAGAAGGTGGTCATGAGGACCGGGCGCAGCCGCACGTGGGCGGCCTCGCGCGCCGCCTCGACCACCTCGTAGCCGCGGCGCCGCAGCACGTTGGTGAAGTCGATGAGCAGGATGGCGTTCTTGGTCGCCATCCCGAGCAGCATGATGAGGCCGATGAAGGAGTAGATGTTGAAGGTCATGCCGAGCAGCCACAGCCCGCCGAAGGCGCCGATGGCGGCCAGCGGCAACGCCATCAGGATGGTCAGAGGGTGCAGGAAGGACTCGAACTGGGCGGCGAGGACCAGGTACACGAACACCACCGAGAACACCAGCGCGACGGTGAGGTAGTAGAAGGACTCCCCGAAGTCCCGCGCCTGGCCCGTGATCTCGTAGTCGAAGTCCGAAGGCAGGGTGTCGGCGAGGTACGCCTCGAGCTCGGCGAGGGCGTCGCCCAGGGGAACGCCGGGGGGCGTCGACGCGGAGACCGTGGCGGCCCGCAGGCGGTTGAAGTGGTGGATCTCGCTGGGCCCGATGCGCTCCTCGACGGTCGCCAGGTTGCCGAGCGCCACCAGACTGCCGTCCGCGCCGCGGACGTAGAACTCCTCCAGCGCCTGCGGCACCATGCGCCCCTTACCGATGATCTCCGGGATCACCTCGTAGCGCTCGCTGGCGCGCTCGATCTCGGAGATGTCGGGCTCGCCGAGCAGGTAGCGCAAAGTGTTGGAGATGTCGGCGACCGTGATGCCGAGCTCCGACGCCTTGTCGCGGTGGATCCGGACCTCGACCTGCGGCTCGTTCATCCTCAAATTCGAGTGCACGCCGACGAAGCTCTCGCGGCCGCGCATCCACCCCATCACCTCGGCCTGGCGCTCCGCCAGCTCCTCGAGCTCGGTGCTCTGCAGCGCCACCTGGAGGGGCGCCTCGCTCGGTCCGGCGATGGAGGTCTCGATCACATAGGCCCGCCCGGCGGGGATCTCCGCCAGCTGCCGGCGAACATCCTGCATCACGAGGCTCTGGTGCCGCTCGCGTTCGCCCCGCTCCACGAGGTGGACGAAGCAGATGCCGCGGTTGGCCTGTCCGGGGCCGGCCTGCGCCAGCCCGATGGCGCAGAACTGGTGCTCCACCTCGGGAGTGTCCGCGAGCACCTCCTCGATGGCCGCCGCGAAGCCGTCGGTGGCGCGCAGGGTCGCGCCCTCGGGGGTCTCGAAGGAGATCAGGAACTCGGAACGGTCGACGGGCGGCAGGAACTCCGTGGAGAGCCTGGTGAAGAGGAAGATCGCCACCCCGAAGGCCAGCGCCCCCACCAGCACGGTCGCGGACCGGTGGCTCATGGCGCGGTCCAGCACCCAGTGGTAGAAGCCGGCGACCCGCTGCCAGTGGCGCTCGGTCATCTCGAAGAAGCGCCCGTGCTCGGCAGGCACCCGCAGGAGGCGCGAGCACAGCATGGGCGTCAGGGTGAGAGCTGTCAGGGTGGAGGCGAACACCGTCGCCGCCACGGTCAGGCCGAACTCCTGGAAGAAGCGGCCGATCATGCCCTGGGTGAAGGCCACGGGAATGAACACCGCCGCCAGGGCCAGCGAGTTGGCGATCGCCGCGAAGGCGACCTCGGTGGTTCCTGCCTGGGCCGCCGGGAGCTGCTCCATGCCGTCCTCCTGCTTGCGATAGCAGCTCTCGAGGATGACGATGGCGTCGTCCACCACGATTCCGATCACCAGGATGAGGCCCAGCATGGTGAGGGTGTTGACGCTGAAACCCAGGATGTACATCAGCGCCACGCCGCCGAGCAGGGAGGTCGGGATGGCGAGCGACGTGATGGCGGTCCCCCAGAAGCTGCGCAGGAAGAACAGCACGACGACCACCACCAGCAGCGTGGCCAGCGCGATGGTCACGAGGAGGTCGCGGATCGAGTCCGCGATGTAGGACGAGTCGTCGGAGGCGATGGTGTAGCGGAGGCCGGGCGGGAACCGCACCGCGAGCTCGCTGATCCGCTCGCGCACCGTGTCGGCGAGCTCCACAGTGTTGGCGTCGCTCTGCTTGACCACCCCGAGGCCGACCGACGGCTCGCCCTTGAATCGCGCGATCTGCCGGTCGTTCTCGACCCCCGCCACCACCTCGCCGACGTCGCGGATCCGGATCGGGCTTCCGCCGCGGACCGCGACGATGAGGTCGTTCATCGGCTCGGGCTGTGCGAGCTGGCCCCGCGTCCGGACCAGGAACTCGCGCATCTCGCTCTCGACCCGGCCCGAGGGAATGTCGACGTTGTTGGCCCGGATGGTGGCGATCACGTCCTGGACGGTCAGACCGTGGCCGGCGAGCCGCTCGGGGTCCAGCCGCACCCGCACCGCGTACAAGCGTTCGCCGCCGATCTGGATGCGGCCGACCCCGCGGATGTTCTCCAGGCGTTCCTTGAGCACCTTGTCGGCGTACTCGGTGATCCGCACCTGGTCCCAGCGCTCGTCGCCCGTGAGGGCGATCCACATGATCGCCTGCGCATCCGGGTCGAGCTTGGACACGATCGGCGACTCGATGCCCTCCGGGAGGTCGCGGCGCGCGCGGTCGACCCGGTCGCGCACGTCCTGAGCGGCGATGTCGATGTCGCGCCACAGCTCGAACTCGGCGGTCACCACCGCCACCTGCGCACGGGCCGTGGAGGTGAGCTCCTTCAGCCCCTCGATGGTGTTGATCTCCTCCTCGAGGGGTTCGACGATCTCGGTCTCGATGACCTCCGGCTCGGCGCCCGGCAGCACGACGTTGACGTTGACGATAGGAAAGTCGATGTCGGGCACCTCGCGCACCGGCATCTGCAGGTAGCCGTAGAGGCCGAAGATCGCGATCACCAGGAAGATGACGATCGTGAACACCGGCCGTCGGATGCAGAAGTTCCAGATCAACTGCCGGGCTCCGGACCGGACCTCGCGTCCGGACCGCCGCCGACCACCCGCACCGCGGCACCGTCCGAGAGGTTCATCTGTCCCGTGCGCACCACGGTCTCGCCGACCTCGAGCCCGCTCCGGATCTCCACCCGGCCGGGCTCGCGCAGGCCGATCTCCACTTCGCGCCGCACGGCCGCGCCGTCGGACACCACGAAGGCGATCAGTCCGGTCCGGGTGCTCACCAGGGCCTCCTCAGGGACCACCGGCACTCCTTCCCGCCGTTCGGTGACGACCCGCGCGGTGGCGAAGGTGCCGGGCTTCAACGAGCCGTCTGGGTTCGCGATGAGCGCCTTGACGAGGAAGGAGCGCGTGCCTTCGTCGACCACCGGGCTGATGTAGCCGACCTCGCCGCCGAACTCACGGTCGGGGAACGCGGGCACCGACGCGGCGACCTCCTGGCCGCGGACGATGCGGGCGGTGGAGCGCTCGGGGACCGCGAAGGCGATCTCCAACGGGTCGATGGTGTAGAGCACGGCCACGGGGTCGCCGACGTCCAGAAAATCGCCGGGGTCCACCAGGCGCTCGGCCAGCCGGCCGGTGGCGGGCGCCACGATGGCGGTGTCCTCGAGGCGTTCCTCCACGAGCCCGATCTCGGCGGCGATGCGGCGCCCCTCGGCGCGCGCCTGGCGCAGCGCGGCGGCACTACGGTCGAGCTCCTCAGCGCTCGCCGAGCCGCGCTCGTGAAGGGTGGTGACGCGATGGTGGATCTGCCCTGCCAGCTCTTCTCTCGCCTCGGCGGCCTCGAGGGCGGCGCGTTGCGCTTCGAGCTGCCGAGACAGCTTGGCGGCGTCCAGGGTCACCAGGCGCTGGCCGCTGCGCACCAGGCTGCCCTCCTCGAACGACACCGACTCCACCAGGCCGATGGCCTCGGAGCGGATCTCCACCGTGCGCGGCGATTGCAGGGTGCCGGTGGCGGCGACCGTCGAGGTGACGGTCGCCGCCTCGACCGTCGCCACCTCGACCGGTTGGGCGCGGTCCTCAACCGTCGACTCCGACGCTTCGCCGCAGCCGTTGAGGACCGCGGCGAGGGCCGCAAGCCAGGGGATCATGACGAGTCTGCAGGCGTTTCGCGGGCGACGGGCGGGCTTGTGATCGGAGAATGGCACGATTCCGATTCGACCTTTCCTCCCCAGCGGAGCGCGCCGTCGAGCGGCGCCCCCGAGGCTCCGGGACAGGATTCCACCCGCACCGTGCCTTGTGGTCCGGGGCGTGCCCCGGATTGCTCATGGGGCCTGCCACCCGGCAGCGCCGCGCGCCGGGGCGCTCTCGGGCCGCCCGCTCGGAGCCGCCTCAGGTGCCGTGGCAGTCGTTACATTTGGTGGGCCCGGCCCCCTCGTCCTTGTGGCAGCCGACGCAGCTGATGTGGTAGGGGTTCTTCTGCATGCTCATCTGGCGGCTGGACGGCGTGGCGTCGTCCTCCGGATCCAGGTGGCAGGCGCTGCAGGGCTGGACCTCGGCATCCGTCTCGGCGGTCAGGCCCTCGTTGGTGTGGTGACAGGTCGCGCACTCGCTCACGACCGCAATGTGGGCGGCGTGCGGGAACTCCACCGGTCCCTTCTTGTCGGACCCGTCGTCGAGAACGACCGAGTCCGGGCCGTGGTGCGCGGCCGCCACGGCGGCCACCGCGATCAGCGCTGCCGCCCACAGCAGCGTCTCGTGCCTCGTCCATGCGGCTTTCAACAGGCTCATCGAACCCTCCTTCGTGCAGTCGTGCATTCCGACCGAACCGGCGCGGGGGCGCCTACCTGCGCGATGATCATCGCTGACGGCGAGATCCGACACCGGGGCGTTCCCGAGCGCGGCCACGGTGACCGCCGGGTGGACGCGGCAGGCTCGGCGAGACGACGCTCGGACCTCGGACCTGGAACCGCCTGCGCCGACCGGCGCCCGGACCCGGACAGCGGCCGTCGACGGCGGCGGATGCCGGGTCGCTCCGGTTGCCACCGCGGGAGGCGGGGCGGGCCGGCACGGCCGGCGCCGGATCGGACGTCAACGGGCCTTGAAGGAGAGTGCGCTGATGACCTCCCACCGCGACACCTTGACGAGCCTTCGCCCCAATCCCGAGAAGCAGTTCATCAGCCGGGGACCGGTGGTGTGGGTGACGGGACTCGACGGCTTCGTCGACGAGGCCACCGATCAGGGCTACTACGTCCACGAGACCAGGATGCTGTCCCGTTACCGTTACCTCATCGACGGCCGGGTGCCCGACGGCATCGCCCTGTCGAACGTCTCCCTTCACAGCTGGATCGGGCACTACATCACGACGCCGCCCGGACGGGACATCGAGTGGGTCGACGCGGGCAGCGGCATGATGCGCGCCGCTTCCGAGTCCACGCTCGAGCTGCGCCTCTCCCGCCGCATCGACGGCCACGGCTTCGAGGAGGTCGAGCTGACCAATTACTCCATGGCGGCGACGGCGTTCGAGCTCGCGCTCGAGGTGGCGGGCGACTTCGCCGACATCCAGGAGGTCGGGGGACGGCGCCTTCAGGAGGGCACGCTCGAGACGACGTGGACGACCGAGAGGCCCGGAGCCGCGACGCTGGCACTGCAGTACCGCGCCGAGCACGATTTCGACCACCAGGGCGAGCGCGGACGCGCCCGCATCGAACGAGGGCTCGATCTGAACATCGAGACGAACACCTCGTGCGAGTACCGCGACGGGCGGATCGTCTTCGCTGTGAGCCTCGAACCGCATCAGGCCTGGAGGGCGCGCATCGCGCTCGTGGCCCGTCTCGAGGAGGGCCCCGGGCCCGCTCTCTCCTCGGTCGACGCGGAAGGCCGGACGCGCCGCTTCCTCGAGCAGGCGGCGGCATGTGTCGAGGACGGCGACGACGGGCTGACGTCGGTCGTCTTCTCGACGCTCAGACGGGCACGGCACGATCTCGCCGGGCTGCGGCTCTTCGCCCTCGATCGCGACAACGGGGCGTGGACAATGGCGGCCGGCCTTCCCTTCTATGCGGGGTTCTACGGGCGCGACACGCTGACGGCCGGCTGGCAGGCGGCCCTGCTCGGGCCCGAGATGATGGAGGGCGCCCTGGCGGAGAATGCCCGCTGGCAGGGAACCCGCGTCAACGACTGGCGCGACGAGCAGCCCGGACGGATGCTCCACGAGCTGCATCGCGGCCCGCTCAAGGCGCTCAACTTCCTGCCGACCGGCCGCAACTACGGTTCGCTGACGACCTCGGCCTTCTACCCGGTCGTGGTCTCCGAGCTCTGGCACTGGACCGGCGACCGGGAGCGCGTGCGCCCCTACGTCGGCCCGGCGATGGACGCTCTGAAGTGGCTCGACGAGTCCAGCCGGCACAACGGCTTCTACTCGTACCGGACACGCTCCGAGGACGGCGTCCGCCACCAGGCCTGGAAGGACTCGCCGAACGCCATCGTGCGCGCCGACGGGAGCGAGGTCGAGCCGCCGATCGCCACCTGCGAGGAGCAGGGCTTCGTCTACGCCGCCAAGCTGCAGCTGTCGGAGGTGCTGTGGTGGCTGGGCGAGAAGGACGCGGCGAAGCGGCTCTTCGGCGAAGCCCGGGAGCTCAAGGGGCGCTTCAACGAGGCGTTCTGGATGGACGACGCCTCGTTCGTCGCGATGGGCCTGGACCGGGACGGCGCCAGGATCAGGAGCATCGGCTCGAACCCCGGCCACTGCATCGCGGCCGGCATCCTGGAGAAAGAACTCGCGAGGCAGACGGCGCAGCGCCTGCTCGCCGACGATCTTTTCACCGGATGGGGCATCCGCACCCTGTCGAGCGACAACCCGGCCTACAACCCCTACAGCTACCACCGGGGATCGGTGTGGCCGGTGGAGCACGGTACCTTTGCCCTGGGCTTCACGCGCTACGGACTCCACGACCTGGGCGGGCGCATGTGTCGCGCGCAGTTCGAAGCGGCGGGCCTGTTCGAGAATTACCGGCTGCCGGAGGTCTTCAGCGGCCACCGCCGCAGCGAGAGCCAGCCGTTTCCGGCGTTCTACCCCAGGGCCAACGCCCCCCAGGCGTGGTCAGCGTCGGCGGTCTTCTGCATGGTGCAGGCGATGCTCGGGCTGTACCCCTACGCGCCGCTGCACATGCTCATCCTCGACCCCCATCTTCCGTCCTGGCTGCCGGAGCTGACCGTGCGCGGCCTGCGGGTCGGCGATGCGCGCACGACGATTCGTTTCGAGCGAGGCGAGGACGGCACGAGCTCCTACCGTGTCCTCGAGGTCGAGGGCACGCTGCACGTACTGCGACAGCCCAGCCCGTGGTCGTTGACCGCCGGCTACTGGGATCGCCTCAGGGATGCGTTGACGAGCCTCCTGCCGGGGAAGTGATCGCCTACGGTGGCCGGGCGGGG
>DATIVB010000477.1:0-3699 GCA_035466375.1 Chondromyces sp. | reverse complement strand
GGGCGCGTCCTGCCGGTAGGAGGCCTCGCCCTGGAAGGCGATGCCCGTGGTGCCGAGCTGGGCGTTCCAGCTGAATCCGTAGAGCTTGATGTCCTCGGGGTAGGCGATGACGTAGTTGGCGGTGTTGGCGAAGATGGCGATCGCGGCTGCATTGGCCGCGCTCATGGCTGCCGCGTCCACCTGCGGGCTGAGCCCCGGCGGCACGCCGAAGGCGGCGTAGACGGCGAGTGCCGCGTTCGGCGCCGCTGCCGCCCCGGCCTGGGCGCCGGCCACGGTGCCCGTGACGCCGTTGATCGTGGGGAGACGGCTGTGGTAGTTGACGTAGTAGAAGCCGAACTCGGTGCCGCCCAGAGACGGGGCGAACAGGCGCAGCGCGAGGCCGTACTGGCCGCCGTCCTCCGGCTCCTGGTCGGGCCCGCGAGGCACGCCCATGAAGGGGAAGTCCACCGGCGGCTGCATGAAGAAGGGCGACTCGCCGGTGTCGGGGAAGCTGGCGAAGGCGAGGAAGACGTGGGTTCCACCGCGGCCTGCGAAGTCATTGGTGGAGAAGTAGGTGCCCGGCGGGTCGATGACCGTCTCCTCCCACTCGAACTGGTAGTAACCCTCGAGCGACACGTTCGACGACAGATCGGCCGAGGCCCACACCAGACCGACCGGACGGTAGGCCTCCTTGAGCTCCGCCCCGGGGACCCGCAGGGCCGAGACGTCGACCGGGTTGGTGACGCCGATGCCGCCCGGGATGAAGGTGCTCTCGCCCCAGTTCAGGACCTGCCGCCCCACACGGATCTGGCCGCGGCCGGCGCCGAGCGGGAAGCCCCAGTAGGCGTAGGCGTCGAGCAGCTCGACCCGGTTGCCGGCCCAGTCGAGCGCTGCGTCGGTGAGCTCGGTCCGGGCGCAGCAGTCGTCCGCCATGAGCTCGAAGTCGTAGAAGCCGCTGCCGCGCACGAAGAAGCCGAGGTCGTGGTTGCCGGCCGTGGTCGCAAAGGCCAGGTCGACGGTGGCTTTCAGGGTGTTGCTGACGATCCCCGTGTCGAAGTTGAGGTTGCCGTCGTCGCCGTTGACCGACCACGCGGTGCCGCCCTCGAAGGGGCTGATGATCGCGGGGTCGCGGTCCGAGACGCGGTAGAGCGCGCCCCACGAGAGCGTCGTGTCAAGCCTGAGGCTGTACCTGGTGTCCGATCCCGTGAGCTCGATAGCTGCAACCGGCGCCGCCAGGGCCACCGCCAAGGCCAGCACCAGGGCGATGACGCCCAGATTCCGGACGCGAGGCGTCCGCCAGGACTCCGTCATCATACTCATCTCCTCCCTCCAATCCTCCGTCGGTTGTCTCTTTCTACCATACATAAAAGAAACCGCCCTCCGGCTGGTCGCCGGCGGGCGGTGGGTTGCTGGGGATGCGGGTCGGTGTGGCAGCGATCGGCGGCAGCGGGGTGTCGAAGAGGTGGACGGCTCGCCTGTGAATGCGTGCGATTCGGGACTCGCCACGTCCATCCCAACGCCATCCCCCCTTCCCGGATCGGTCAGCGGTCGGTCGACTCTGCGATCTCCACGAGTGACGTCGCGAAGCATAACACAGGGCACGCGTCAACCAACCCGTGGCCGAGATTGAGACTGCGAGTTCCGTGCCGCGACTGTCGGGCGCGCGCGGTCGGGGCCTCCACCTACGAAGTGGGCGCCGCGACCGCTATGACGATACTGTGATCGCTCATCTTGACCGGCTCCGCCTCCGGTGGGGGGATTTCGAGGAACTCGGCCACCGAGGCGACGACCTTCGAGTACCACACGGTCGCGGTGACCGTGACCGGGCCCGGGGCGATGCCGGCCGGCAGCGACCAGCTGTAGGTCTCGTTGACGGCCTCCAGGGGTTTGAGCCGGTAGTCGGGGCCGAAGGCGGCCGTGTTCCACTGCGCGATGGTCATCCGGCCCTCCGGGTCGAGGTAGGGGAGGCGGAAGATCCGATCGCCCGCCGGTACCGGCGCGTCGCGGAGCAGGCCCTTGAAGCCCTCGAGGCCCTGGATGTCGCCGATGTCCTGGTAGGCCAGGGCGTCGGCCGAAGCGATGGTCCAGGCCTCACCCTCGAAGCCCTTGGCGTCCACCGGGAGGTGGTAGCTGCGGCCCGCGCTGTCGACGGCGACCACGTTCAGCCACAGCAGCCGCTCCTCGGCGGAGCCCGACGGGATCGAGTGCGCCGCCTTGGCGTTGACCACCGTCGCCGTGAACCGGGCCTTGCCGCCGGGCTGCGCGTCGTCCGCCGCGGCGTGGATCCGCACCTCGACCGCGCCCGCGAGCTTGCCGTTGTCGTGAGCGCCGTGGAACAGGTGCTGGCGCACGTCGGGATGGTCCATGCCGCCCGCATCCGGCGCCGAGTTGCCCGCCGCGGGTGGCATGTGGCAGTCTTGGCACACGATGCCCGCTTTGGCCTGCGGGCTCTCCTGCCACTCGAGGTGGGTCGCCTTGACCCACAGCCCCCAAGGGTCCTTCTCGTTGTGGCAGGTGCCGCAGAGCTCGGCCGACATCATGAAGGGGTTGACCGCGATCTCGTGGCCGGGGCTCTCGGTGCCCGAGCGCACGCCCTGCTGCACGTCGCCCGGCGAGACGATGAAGTTGAAGTTGAAGGGCACCTCGCCCTCGAAGCCGACGATCGAGTGGCAGAGGTCGCAGCTCACGCCCTCGTTGGCGCGGGTGTTCTCGGCCGGGCGCTTGGGCGGGATGTCGCCGGCGAGGAAGGCGAGCGGCGCATGGCAGCCGTTGCACCCGGCCTTCACTCCGGCCACCTTCTCGACCTTCTCGGAGTGCGGGAGGGCGAGCTCGAAGTACTCGATCTCGTCCCAGGGGTGCGTGAAGCTCATGTGCATCAGCGATTGCTCGTACTGGCGGGTGAGGTCGGTGTGGCACTCGCCGCACACCGAGTTGGGCTCGAAGTCGTCGTACGAGTAGGCGCCGAGGGCAGCATCGCCGGCAGGTCCGGCGGACCACGCGACCAGAGTGATTGTGACCACGAACGCGGCCGACAGGACCAACCAGCGGAGTTTCATGGGAGCCTCCTTGTTCGGCCCACGCTAATCCGCGTGATTCCCGTTGTCAACTTGAGCTGTTGAGGGAAAGTTCAACAGATTGAATGACTTGAGACCCTTTCTCTCTGCCGCCGACGGCGCCAGAGAGAAAGGAGCAGGAAGCAGGGAGCAGGGAGCAGGCAGCAAGGAGCAGGGAGCATCCGTCCTCATGTCAGATGCGAGATGCGAGGCCGCCCAACCGCCCCGGGGGGAGCGGGCGGGAAATCCGAAATCCGAAATTCGAAATCCGAAATGGGCGGGCGGACGGAATTCCTAATTCCTAATTCCTAATTCCTACTTCCCGCCCAGTCCCAGCCTCTTCCTCGTCAACGCCTCGAGCCCTCCGGCCAGCACCAGCTCCTGGGCCGCGGGGCCGAGCGGCGACAAGGCGTACGTGGCACCTTGCCAGGTGGCCTTGGAGGTGCGGAAGTCGACCGCGAGATCACCGGCCGGGATGGTCTTGCGGCCGGACGCCGCCTCGTCGACGAACGCGGCCCGCATGGCATCTGCGAGCTCCGGGCTCTCGAGGCAGATGAAGGCGTTGTTGAAGGCGTTGCGCAGGTAGGTCTGCGAGAAGGAGGCCGCGATCACCATTCGGATGCCGCGGTATGCGAGGGCGGTGGCCGCCTGCTCACGCGACGAGCCG
>DATIVB010000476.1:0-2534 GCA_035466375.1 Chondromyces sp. | reverse complement strand
CGACATGACGGTGGAGGACGGCATCGCCTCCTTCCGAGGAACGGTCTCCTTCGACAACAACGGCGGCTTCGCCTCGGTGCGGTCGCGCCCCGAGCGGCGCGACCTCTCGGCGTTCGACGGGCTGATCGTGCGGGTGAGAGGCGACGGCAAGCGCTACGGCTTCAGGATCCGGACCAGCGCCTCCTTCGACGGGGTGAGCTACCAGGCTACCGTGTCGCCGCCGGCCGGCGAGTGGCGCGATCTCGTCCTTCCCTTCTCGGACTTCGTGCCGGTTTGGCGTGGGCGCACCATCGCCGACCACCCGCCGCTCGACCCCGCCCAGGTCACCACCTTCGGCCTCATCATCGCCCGTCAGGAGGGCCCCTTCCGGATCGACCTCGCGAACATCAGGGGGTTCAGGGTGGCCGAAGATGAGCCTGCGCCGTGACGAGGTCGGCCGGGAGCCAGGTGAATCGACTCGAGAAGCGCGACCGCATCGGCTCGGCCGGCAGAAAGTGGCACTCGCGGCTCCCGCTGCCGCAGGCAGATTCTCAGTCCAGCCTGTTCGCCCGGATCACCCGCACGCTGCGGCCCGAGTCGCGCCATGCCTTCACCTCGTCCTCCAACCGCGGGGTGGTCCCGAGATTGACGAAGGTGCCGTCGCGGTGCACCAGGATCACGCCTCCGGAAGCGGCGCCGGCGGTTGCCCAGCCCTCGAAGGGCTCCACCCGTGTTCCTTCCCGAGCCGCCACCCACTCGAAGAGCGCCGCTGCGTCGATCAGGCCATAGGGATCGTGGGGGCGCACGAAAACGAACTTCGGGTATCCCACCAATGAATCGACCAGCTCGAGCAGGGGTGAGGTCTGCTCGTCCCTGACGACCGCCACCAGGCCGCCGTCAAGGGTGGCTGCAACCACGCTCCCGGCCTCTCTGAGAAGTTGGGCATGCGCGGCGGTCATCGTGCGGTGGTCCTCGATGTCGGCGCGAACAATCGCAGCTCCCGCCGCGATCACGATGACGACCGCTGCCAACGCAACGACACGAATCGACGAACGCCACCTCGGATATTTTCTGCCCAGGGCGCTCACCCAGAGGGCGATCAGGAGCAGGAATCCGGCGTACGGAATCGCCAGGTATCGCTGCGGCATGTAGGCAACCAGGATGGTCGGGACCGACGGCAGAACCATGACGCACAACGCAACCAGAGTTCCAGGCACGCGCCATCTCAGGCATGCTGCCACGATCATGATCACCACGGCCGTCGCGACGGCTCCTGCCCACGTCACCGAGGGCCCCACGGGCACCGATTCCTCCAGATAGAAGAACGCGGCCATCTGGCTGGGGATTTTGGCGATGATGTGGGGTCCAAGCTCGAAATAGGACTTGGAGCCGGGGAACGCCACGAAGTAGAGCGCCACATAGAGAGCCGCCGCAGCTCCGACAAGTGCTGCCGGTATCAGCGCTCCACGGAACGATCGCCGACGTTCATACTCCAGAGCGGCTACCAGGGCAGGTGTGACGATCCACGACTCCTTGGACGCAGCAGCTGCAACCACCATGGCGGCGGCCACCGCTATCCGCCAGGTTCGCCATCGTTCGTCGTCGCGTGGCCACACCGCCACAAGCCCCATCCACGACAGCAGCAGAAGCGGCTGGAAACGGTAGGCAACAACCAGGGCCGACTCATCCGTGAAGGGCGAGGTGACCCATACGAGTGCCACGGCCGTTGCGGCCGCCCGACCAAGACCGAGGCGCCAACCGACGGCTGCCAGGGACAAGGCGGCAAGCCCGTGGAGGATCAGGGAGGACACGCGGTAACCGTGGGTTGTAAAGCCCCCCCAGAGGAGACGGTCAGCCACCAGCGTCCATGTGGTCGATGGACGGTAAAAGGTATCGAGATCTGCCAGGAGGAATTTCGGCTGGTGCGCCGCGAGGTGCGCGTGCTGGATCCACTGGTAACTGTCACCCGTCAAGGCCATGGGCACTACCGGGCCGAAGAGCATTGCGACCGCTCCTGCGATGACGATGGCCGTGAGCCCGATCGCCACGAAACCAGCCCTGACGCTGCCAGGATCAGTCCGGTCGAGTGGCGGGTTCATCGCGTTATTTTATAGCAACGCCGCTGCCAACCTCCATCAGCCTCGGTTATCAGAATGTGTCGTCGCAGCGTTGCGGCGTCAGGCGATCTGTACGGTTTTCGGCTGCGATGCATTCCAGCGGAATGAGCCTCGCGAGGTCGACGCTGCGGGGGGATGCCCCGCCCTGAATGGCGCGGCACCCGTCTCGCGACGCGTTACAGGCTGCCGGTCGCCGAAGACCAACGAACGGACATCCGCGGCCGCCGTCCGTGGCGCCCGGATGTCACCGCGGCTGCAGCCAGCTCGGCAGCAGGGAGTAGGGGTCGATCCGCACGTTCCGGTTGAAGCTGACGCCGCTCTGCCCCAGGAGTGTCTGCAGCTCGCCGTTCTTGAAAGCGTCGAAGGTCTCGCTCGCGCCGCCGATGTGCTTCCCGCCGACGAACACCTGCGGGATGGTCGAGACCTGATAGCGAGCGT
>DATIVB010000475.1:0-8887 GCA_035466375.1 Chondromyces sp. | reverse complement strand
GCCGGCTGTCCTAGCGGGGCCTGAAGCACGTCAGGTGGCCGTCGCTGTAGAAGACCTCGTAGCTTTCCGAGAGGAAGTCGCGCAGGCAGTCGGCGATCGAGAAGATGATCGGCGGGGTTTCCTCGGACTCGACCTCGCGGGCGAATCGTTCGTAGAACCCGCGCCCGGGGCCCTCGGGGCGCACCGGGCGGTAGAGGTAGATGAAGTCGTAGCCGGTGGCCGGGACGTTCAGCACATCGTCGACGACCCACTCCACCCGGTCGGCGGGGATGCGCAGCCAGGCGCGCAGTCCGTCGCCGATCTCGGTTGCGCGCTTCGAAATCTCGATCAGGACGGTCCTCTCGTGCGGGTAGAGGAACTGCAGCAGCAGGCCCTGGAGCCCGTTGCCGGCGCCGAAGTCGGCGCTGACGGTGTCGCGGTGGATCCACGGCTGCGCCTTGAGGATGGGGCTCACGCCGCCGGCGTGGTTCCAGTAGCCGCCCACCTCGTCCATGCGCCGCCGCTCGTCGGCGGAGTACGGGGCCTCGTTCATGTGGAGGTGGGCGTAGAGCTCGAGGAAGATCTCCTCGATCGACTCGGCGTCAGGGCCCGCGACAGCCGTCTCCAGGCCGTCCCTGAGCTCGTCGAATCGGGGGAAGAGCGCTGTCTTGTCAGGTGGGTCGGGCAGAATCAGGAAGAGGAGGACGAGGCGCGCCAGGCGATCCGATTCCCCGGGGTCACGGCCGCCGGACGAGAGCTTCCTCGCCAGCTCGAGCTCGGCGGCGGTGTCGAATGCGCCGAACATGGAACCGTTGTATCACGGACAGGTCGATCTGCAGACATCAGCCGCGCTCAGCACGTCGAGCGGACCCCCTCGAGGCAACGAGCGCGGCACGGGTCAATCGACTCTCAGTGACCGCGTCGCGAGCACCGTGAAGGCTGCGCCGAAGGCCGCGAGCGCCGCGAGCTCGGGGACGAGGCCGTCGAGATCGCTCCCGAACGAGATCAGCCCGTGCAGGGTGCGCATGGCCCAGCCGGTGGGCAGCATGAGCGCGACCGTTTTGAGCGGCTTCGACACCACCTCGATGGGCCACCAGCAGCCGCCGAACGCGGCCATCGCCATGGTCGCCATGACCCCGATGTTCGCGGCGCGGTCCGGGTCTTTGAACCAACCACCCAGCGCGACGCCGAGCGGCGCCACCACCAGCCCGAAGAGCAGCAGGACGAGCCACACCTGCAGCGGGCGGTCGCCGATATCGACTCCGAAGAGGTGGTCGGCAGCGACGCCGACGAGCACGAAGGCGGTGATCTGCACCGCGGCGACGGCGAAACGGCCGCCGATCTTGCCGGCGGCGATCTCGGCCCGGGAGGCCGGGGTGGTGACGAGCCGGCGGAGCTGACCGTTTTCGCGTTCCGCCGAGATGGTGGCGGAGCCGTAGGTGAGGGCGACCAGCATCACGAACATGACGGCCATGCCAGGGATCGACTGTGCGAATCCGCTGGGGCGGATGGCGGCCCGGCCGGCGAACCGCGTCTCCACCGTGACCGCGTCCTCGGGTACGACGGCGCCGGTGAACGCCTCCCCCGAAACGGCGTCGGCGGCCTCGAGGCCCTGAGCCGCCTCGACGACGCGGCCGATGACGCGGGTGACGGCGGCGAGGGTTCGCGCCTGGATCACGAGGGCCGCCTCGTCGGACGACCCCGGCTCCTTTTCCAGCAGCAGGGTCTGCTGCTCGCCGGAAAGCACGCCTTCGCTGAAGCCCGCGGGTATGACCAGGGTGCGGACGATGGACTCGGAGGCCGCCCGCTCTTCCTGCGACATCTCCTCGACGGTGACGCCCTGACCGGCAAGCTCCTCCACCAGGCGACGAGCCACCACCCCGCCGTCGTTGTCGACGACGGTGACGGCGGCCCGGGCGTCGGCGGGGTCGGAGCCGCCGCCGGTCACGAGCCCGAAAAAGGTGGCAAAGACGAGCGGCAGGAGGAACATCCACAGCACCGCGCCGCGATCGGCGAAGGTCAGGCGGAGATCGTGGAGGGCGATGACCGCGATCCTGCGCATTACATGGCCCCCCGCTCCAGCTTGCGCCGTAGCAGCAATGAACCGATGACCATGCAGACGGTGCCGACGCCGGCCAGCACCGCCAGGTTGAGTGCGACCTCGGCGAACCCGCCGCCGTCGACCGTGAGCTTGGCGAAGCCGTCGACCGACCAGAAGACCGGCGTCGCGGCAGCCACCGGAAGCAGGAATGACGGCATCTGCGACAGTGGGATGAAGGCGCCGCCGAGCATCGAGGAGACCATGATGACGATGGTCGCCAGCGTATCCCCCTGGCGTTCGCTGCCGACGAAGCTGGTGATGAGGAGCAGGATGCCGCTGGCCATCAACGCCGACGCGAGGACCATCGCAGCGGCAGCCGGGGCGTACCCCCAACGGACCCCCGCCGCGAGACCGATGGCAACCAGGATCCCGAAACCGGCGACGGTCACCAGAAGGACCGACGCTCCCTTGCCCAGGATGTAGTCGGCGGTGTCCACCGGCGCGGTCAGGAGGTGGCGCACCAGACCCCGCTCGCGATCGCGGAGGATATCCCGGGTCGCCGACTGGGCGAGAAACAGGATGCCCATGACGGAGAAACCCGGCAGGAAGTAAGCGAGGATGTTGAGGTCGGGTGCGTCCCCGGCAGACGCGTCGTCCTGCCGGGTGCTGGTTTCGAGGACGATGACCGGCGGCACGACGAAACGCTCGATTCCCTTCAGTTTGCGGTTGAAGCCGGTGCTGACCGAGGCCACGGCCAGGTCCTCCGGGAAGGCCGCGCGCGTCATGAAACCGTCGATCTGCTCGAGCTCGCTGCGAAACACCCGCGATCCTGCGGAGAGCAGGACCGCGCCGAGGCCGACGCCTTCCTCGACCACGCGCGGCAGGAATCGTTCGGAAGGGTTCTTGACGACCTCGATGGCGACCGGCCGGCCGGCCAGGTAGTCACCGCTGAAGCCGGCGGGCAGGTGGACCAAAGCCGACGCCTCGCCGCGGTCCATCATCTCGTACCCCTCCTCACCGACAGGCACGATCTCGAGTCGTTCGTCGGCCTCCGACGACTGTCCGGCGCCTTCGAGGAGCTTCGACAGCAGGCTCGAGTCCTCGTCGTAGAGCAGCACTTTGACGGTGATCCGGTCGGCACCGCCACCGCCGAAAACCAGTGCGAAGATCCCCGACAGCATCAGCGGAACGGCGAACAGCATCGCTGTGCGCACCGGGTTGCGCAGATAGCGTACGAGGTCGCGGCGGACGATGGCGGCAGCGGCCATCAGTCGCGCAGCTCCTTGCCGGTGAGACTGATGAAGACGCTCTGCAGGTCGGGCTGTTTGATGGACACGTCCCGGACCTCGAGCTCGGCCTCGAGGATCGTCGGCAGGACGGAGAGCAACCCGGGGCCCTCGGCATTGACGGACAGCACCGCCGTGTCGTCGTCGACCTTGAGCACCCGGACGCCGCCGATGGCCTCGAGCCGCTGCCGGGCCCCCTCGTTGCCGAAGCTGCCGCTCAATCGCAGCACCTCGGCCTCGCCCGCGAGACGGGTGAGCTCGTCGAGGGTCCCGACGGTCAGGATCCTGCCGTGGTCGATGATGGCGATGCGGTCGCAGAGCTCCTGTGCCTCGTCCATGTAGTGCGTGGTGTAGAGCACGGTCGTGCCGGTGGATGCGACCTCTCGCACCACGTCCAGGATGTTGAGCCGCGCCTGCGGGTCGATGCCCACCGTCGGCTCGTCGAGGAGCAGGACGCGCGGTCGGTGGAGCAGGCCCATGCACAGGTTCAGTCGGCGCTTCATGCCGCCGGAGAAGCTCTTGACCCTGTCCGCGGCCCGGTCGGAGAGCCCGACGCGCGTCAAGGTCTCGTCGACCCTCGATCGCAGCTGCGAACCGGAGAGTCCGTAGAGCGAGCCCCAGAAGTTGAGGTTGTCGCGCGCGTTGAGGTCCTCGTAGACGGCGATCTCCTGCGGTACGACCGCCAGCCCCTGCTTGACGGTTCGTGCCTCCAGCCAGACGTCCCTGCCGCCGATCAACACCCTTCCACCGTCGGGTTTGAGGATCCCGCAGATCATGTTGATGGCGGTGGTCTTGCCGGCTCCGTTCGGACCGAGGAGGCCGAAGATCTCGCCTTCGGCGACCGTGAACGAGACGTCGTCAACCGCCACCAGCGAACCGAAGCTCTTGCACAGCCGCTCGACCTGGATCATCCAACCTCCGAAGCCGATGAAAGCGTGATCTTACTACGCGGCACTGAGAGCGTGCATTCCGGTTCGGATACGGAGACATCTGGGTTAATCTGAAGACATGAATTGGTTTGCGAGCGGCTGATGGAGACCGGCGAGCCTGAGGGTCGGGTGCGGTGAGCGGTCACAAGCGGATTCTCGCCGTCGCGCTGGACACCGAGACCTTCGAGCGCATCGGCCCGGTGCTCAAGCGCAGCAGCCTGTCGGTGGAGGCGGTCAGCCTGGCGGCCGAGGCCGTGCAGGTCGCGCACCGCACGTGCTTTCACCTCGTGATCTGCCGCTACCCGCTGCCGGACCTCAAGCTGCGCGAGTTCGTGGCGGCGATCCGCAGCTCGGGCAGCGCGAGCCGTGGATCGTCGCTGATGCTGCTCACCATCCCGGAGATGATGACCGAGGCCTCGGCCGGCGTCGAAGGCGGACCCTTTCTCGTGTTCTCCGGCCAGGACCGGGCCGGCGTCATCGGCCACGCAGCGGCGCGGCTTCTCGAGGTGGCGCCGCGTCACGCCCCCCGCATCACCGCCCGGCTTCGGGTCAGTCTCGAGGAAACGACTGAGACCCTCGTCGGCTGGGTCGTGAACCTCTCGGCGACCGGCATGCTGATCACCGACACCCCGATGCTCCCGATCGGTCGCCGGTGCCAGTTCGACTTCACGCTCCCCGGCGGCGACACTGTCCGCGGGTCGGCCGAGGTCGTGCGCCACGCCGCGCCGCGCCGCGAGAAGGTGACCGGCTTCGCAGTGCGATTCGTCGAGTTCGAAGGCGACGGCCGCGAGCTGCTCGAAGCCTGGTGCGAAGCCGACCAGAGCTGAGAACCCGTCAGCGCAAGCTGCCCTCTTTCCTGGCGTCCTCCAGCAGGACGCGAGCCGATTCGGCCTGCGGTCCGTCCGGCAAGCTTGCGATGAGCTGCTCGAGGACCGCGGCGGCACGCTCGAACTGTTCGTCGTTGTAGAGCTCGACCGCGCGATTGTAGCCGTCGACGTAGCGGTTGTACTCGAGGGTCGCCTCGAGCTCGCGGAGCTTCGAGTCGATCCAGGGCCGGCGGGATTCCGGGCTGCGCCCGCGAAGTTCGCGCAGCCACTCGACGGCGGCCTTGAAGCTGCCCGACCCGAGCAGCTCGTTGAGCCGCGCGATCTCGGATTGGGTGGGCGATACCTCCGGCGCGGGCTGCGGACTGAAGCGCTCGGGATGGTCGATGGCCGCGAGCAGGCTCCGGCACGACCACGCCGTGGCGCTCTCCGACGGCAGGGCGGCGAGGAGATCTTCGAGGAGCTTGCGAGCGCGGGCGGTGTCGCCGTCGGCGTAGAGCCGGGCCGCGAGGTCGTAGGCGGCCGCGGCCTCGCGCTCGAAGATCGCTCGACGCTCCGACTCGATGCTTTCGCGGACGACGTGGGGCCGCGCGGTTCTTCCGAGGTCCGCCTCCGCGATCTCGAGGCGGCCGGCGGCCGCCTCGAGATCGCCCGCCAACCGCAGCTCGCGCGAGCGCATGAGGTCGTGCTGCACGACCGACATCCAGGCATCTCCGGATCGGCGCCGGTCGTCGGCGAAGCTCCTCTCGATGACCCGCACTGCCAGCGTGCGGTCGTCGTGGCGGAGCGCGAGGCGGAGGAGGTTGCGGGCGGCCCCGGCGTCCGACGGCATCAGGAGGTGGGCATTGTGGGCGGCCTCCAGCGCGTCATCCGAAGCCTCGCCGGCGGCGCTGTAGGCGGACGAGAGCTCCAGCCACGCCGGCGCGAAGGACGGATCGGCCTCGACCGCGCGCCGGAGCACCTCCACGGCCGCGGCTGTGTCTCCGCCCCGGCGGCGGAGGAAGCTGCCCCAGTGGAAGAGCGTGGCCGGGTCGTCGGGGCTCGAGAGGGCGGCTCTCCGATAGAACTCGGCCGCGGACTCCCAGGCGGCGCGCCGCTCCGCGGCCAGAGCCAGCGACGTCAGCGAGGGGGCGTGACCGGGATCGACGGCGACGGCCGCCTCGAAGAACGTGAGTGCTTCGGGGCGTTCGGGAAGCTGCGCGGCGAGCAGATCACCGAGCCGGTACAACACGTCGGCGTAGGCCATCCCACGCACCTCGAAGGAGGTGTCGAGGTCGATAGCCGCCTCAGCGCGGAAGTACGGGATCCGCGGTCCGCGCAGGTGGGCGCGCACTTCGGACTCGAGGGCCGTGTACTCGCTGGCGAAGGCGGCTCGGAAGGCATCGGGCTCCGCGGTCCCGTGCTGCAGCAGGTCGAGGTAATGGCCGAGCTGCCGCCGACGTTCGGGGCTGCCGAGCATCAGATAGTGAGTGAGGGCCCAGGACTGGGCGTAGAAGGCGCCCTTGGCATCGTGGTCGTGGTAGAGCGGTGAGCTCTGATCCGCAGCCAGAAGCTTCGGAAAGGGGATCAGGGTCCGCTCGCGCAGCAGGGCGAGATGGCTGTCGATCGGCCGCCCGAGGTACGCCGTGCCGCCGACGACCTCGAAGGTCTGGTAGAGCTCGGCCAGCCCCTCGGAAAGCCACAGCGGCATCCACCAGAGGTTGGTGGCGGCCACGTAGTGGACGTACTCGTGAAAGACGATGGCGGATGCGTTGCGGGAATCGGCGGCGATGGCAATGTAGTTACCGTGGCGGCGGGCGAGGAAGTACCCGCTCAGACGCGCCGGTCCGCCCCCGCTGGTGTACTTGTAGGGCTCGAACGAGCGCTGCCCCTTGAAGACGTAGATCAGGGTCGGCAGGGGCGATTGCAGCTCGTACTCGGTGAGCTCGGCAAGCACCGCGCGGAGCTCCTCGAGGTCGAGTGCGACCTTGCGGGTGGCGCCGACCCCGGCGTTCGAGAAGAAGCGGAAGTTGGCCGTCCGCACCTCGATCCAGCGCTCCTTCGGCTGCGGGAGCGGAGCCGCCGCGCCACCCAGCGATGCGCCCGGTACGGCGACGGTCATCGTCGCCGCGGAGGCTATGGCGCCGACGGCGAGTGAACCCTTCAGGGCCCGGATCATTCTTCCCTTACCACCACCAAAGGCAACGATCGACCACCCGCGGACGATTCCTCGCATACCGAACCGTACGCCCAGGCGCGCTGCGGGTTCGAAAATTGCCCTCTCCAACGTGCAATTCGGGGCCGCCGCGTCCGCGCGGCGGCCCCGAATTGCCGAACTCGTCGAAAGCCCGTGTGCAAGGTGGGAAGATTCGGTGGGTTGTTCAGGTGGGTCTTTCAGGTGGGCGCATCAGTGAGATGTCAGGATCACGGGCGTCTTCGAACGAGTTCGGTGAGCGCGTCCAAAGGGACGTTCACCATAAATATGAATATATAAGCATAATGTTAAATTGTCAAGCCCTGCCGACACCATTCAGCAGACACCCGCCTGCATCATGCCGTCGCCGAGGCGCAGTCGCAGCAGGAGCAGCAGATCGTGCGCGGACACAGGTTTCTGCAGGAAGGTGAGCCGCGCCTTGCCGAACCGTGCACCGATCTCGAACACCGGGTGAGAGGTGAGGGCCACGATGTGGCACCTCGAGTCCGACAGGTTGGCGAGGGTGATCAGGTCCATCGGCTCGTGCTCGAGCAGGCTCATGTCGATGATCAGGTAGCTCGGCGGGTCGGCAACGCAGATCTGTCGGGTCTGCGGGAGGGTCGAGCACCCGGTGACGCGCACCGTGGAGAGCTCGCAGAAGCCGTCGAAGACCGACCACAGCAGCTCCTCCTCCCGGGTCGCGACGACCAGGTGCACCATGTCCGGCGACGCGGCCGCTTCGGGCAGCTCGTCCCACTCGGTTTCGTGCTTGGCGGTGGAGTCTGTCGAGTTGCTCATGTTGGCTCCCTGACCGATCTCGCCCTCCGGTCGGTGCTGGGTGGAGCAAGGGGCGTGCCAGCATTCCGGCGGCCTTCAGAGGCGAGGCCTGTCCCAGGATGAGACGCGGAAGGCTCCGAGAGCACGATCCGGGGCTCGGCCGGGATCGCGCGGCCGCTCCCATCGAGGCGCGGCGGCAGCCTCGTGCGCCGGGCGCGGTCCGCATATAATGGCTGGTGGCACTTCTCGGAGGGGCGTGCTCGGCCCGGGCGTCGGCTTCATGCGACGGCGATCTTTTCGTGCGCGACCGATCCGCAAATCAAAGCGCGTCGCCGCGCGCCGCCGGGCTGCGAGGACCGGCTCGAAACGGTGCGCGAGGGCCGGTTGGAGGGCACACGAATGGACCGACGGCAATGGGTCAGGGCGCTGCTGACGCTGGCGATCGCGGTGTTGGTTGTCCCCGGCGTGGCTGCGCAGTCCACCACCGGCCGGATCCTGGGGACGGTGGCGGACCTCGAAGGCCGGCCGCTGGCGGGCGTGGCGGTGACGATTATCTCGCCGGTGCTGATCGGCGGCCCGCAGACCCGGGTCACTTCGGATGACGGGAGGTTCCAGTTCGTCGGACTGCACCCCGGCGCCTACACCGTGACGGCCAGTCTGCCGGGCTTCGTGAGCCAGGAGCGACAGCAGGTGAAGGTGCCGCTCGGGGGCGCCGCCGCGCTCTCGATCGAGATGCCCGTCAGCACCTTCGAGAGCGAGATCGAGGTAGTGGCCGAGACCCCGGTCGTCGACCCGATCCAGACCAACACCGACCAGGTCTTCGACCTCAAGTACCTGCGGAACGCGGCCGTCGGCTCGTTCAACCGCGCCTACCAGGC
>DATIVB010000474.1:0-1600 GCA_035466375.1 Chondromyces sp. | reverse complement strand
AGCGCCGCGTGCGAGGTCATGCCGCCGCGACCGGTGAGGATGCCCACCGCCGCCCGCATTCCCTCCACGTCCTCGGGGTTGGTCTCCTCGCGCACCAGGAGCACGGTCTTGCCGGCCTTGGCCCACTTGACCGCCTCGTTGGCCGAGAACACGATCTGCCCGGTGGCGCCGCCCGGCCCCGCCGGCAGGCCCTTGGCGATGGGCGTGGCCTTCTTCTCGGCCGCCGGGTCGACGATCGGGTGCAGGAGCTCGTCGAGCTGCTCGGGCTTGACGCGCAGCACCGCGTCCCGCTTTTCGATCAGGCCCTCGGACAGCATGTCCATGGCCATGTTGAGGGCCGCGGTCCCGGTCCGCTTGCCGACCCGGGTCTGCAGCATCCACAGCCTTCCGCCCTGGATCGTGAACTCGATGTCCTGCATGTCGCGGTAGTGGGCCTCGAGCTGGTTGCGGATCGCGTACAGCTGCTCGTAGACCTCGGGCATCGCCACCTGCAGCGACGGCAGGTGCAGGTTCTGCTCGTTCTTGGTGTCCTCGTTGAGCGGGTTGGGGGTCCGGGTGCCGGCGACCACGTCCTCGCCCTGGGCGTTGACCAGCCACTCGCCGTAGAACTTGTTGTCCCCGGTGGCCGGGTTGCGGGTGAAGGCGACGCCGGTGGCGGAGTCGTCGCCCATGTTCCCGAACACCATCGCCTGCACGTTGACCGCGGTGCCCCAGTCGTCGGGGATCCCCTCGATGCGGCGGTAGGAGATGGCGCGGCGGCCGTTCCACGACGCGAAGACCGCGCCGATGCCGCCCCACAGCTGCTCCTTCGGGTCGTCCGGGAAGTCCTTGCCGAGCACCTCCTTGACCTTGGTCTTGAAACCCTTGACCAGGTCCTCCAGGTCCTCGGCCGGGATGTCGGCGTCGGAGGCGTAGCCCTTGGACGCCTTGAGGTGCTCGAGCATGCGGTCGAGCTGCTGGCGGATGCCCTGGCCCTCCTCGGGCTCGATGCCGGCCGCCTTCTCCATCACCACGTCGGAGTACATCATGATGAGCCGGCGGTAGGCGTCGTAGACGAAGCGCGGGTTGCCGGTGCGGGCGATGAGGCCCGGAATCGTGGCCGTGCACAGGCCGACATTGAGCACCGTCTCCATCATCCCGGGCATCGAGGAGCGGGCGCCGGAGCGCACCGACAACAACAGGGCGTTGTCGGGGTCGCCGAAGCTCGCACCCATCACCTGCTCGACCTTGGCGAGGGCGGACTCGACCTCGGCCTCGAGGGTCCCGGGATAGGTCCGCCCGTGGTCGTAGTAGTAGGTACAGACCTCCGTCGTGAGGGTGAAGCCGGCCGGCACCGGGATGCCGAGGCTCGCCATCTCGGCGAGGTTGGCGCCCTTGCCGCCGAGCAGGTTCTTCATCTCCTTGGTGCCGTCGGCGGCGCCGCCGCCGAACGCGTACACATACTTCGAGTCGCTCACTTCTCGCCTCCTTCGACCTGCAGCTTCGAGAGATCTGCAAGCTTGAAAAATTCTCGTCCGAGCTCTTTGAGCAGCGCGATCCGGTTGGCGCGCAGCTTCGCATCGTCGCACATCACGAGCACCTCGACGAAGAAGCGCTCGAG
>DATIVB010000473.1:0-1868 GCA_035466375.1 Chondromyces sp. | reverse complement strand
GTGGACGTAATCGGTCCAGCCCTCCGTCTCGTTGGCCACCCCGAGGAAGAGGAAAACTCCCGGCACCCGCTGCTGGAAGAAGGCGAAGTCCTCCGAGGCCATGATCGGCGGCGTCTCCAGGACATGCTCGGGTCCGAGGCTGCGGGCGAGCGACTCCATCGCGAACCCGGTCAGCTGCGGATGGTTCTCCACCGGCGGCGCGATGCGCTCGTAGCGGAGCTCGTAGGTCGCGCGGTTGGCCTCGCAGATCCCTCTGACGACGCGCTCGAAGCGCCCCGGCATCGCGCCCCAGGTTTCGGTGTCGAGGGTGCGCACGGTGCCTTCGAGCACCGCCTCGTCGGCGATGATGTTCCAGCGGTTGCCGGCGTGGAAGCTGCCCACCGACACCACCAGCGAGCGGCGGGCGTCGACCTCGCGTGCCGGCAGCGCCTGGAGCGCCGCCACCACCTGCGAGCCGACGTAGACCGCGTCGATGCCGTCGTGCGGCGACGAGCCGTGGGTCATGCGGCCGCGGATCGTCAGCTCGAAGCGGTCGCCGGCCGCCATCAGGCCGCCGGGCCGCACCCCGATGAGACCGGCCTCGATGGTCGGCATCACGTGCAGCCCGAAGATGGCCTCGACGGGCGGGTTTTCGAACACGCCCTCGGCGATCATCATCGGCGCGCCGCCGTCCTCGCCCTCCGGCGGCCCCTCCTCGGCGGGCTGGAAGATGAAGACCACCGTCCCGTGCAGGCGGTCCTTGAGCCGCATCAGCACCTCGGCCGCGCCGAGGCCGACCGTGGTGTGGAGGTCGTGGCCGCAGGCGTGCATCACCCCCGGGTTGGTCGAGCGCCAGGGCACCTCGACCTCCTCCTCGATGGGCAGCGCGTCGATGTCCGAGCGCCACGCTACCACCGGACCCGGCAGCGCGCCCTCGAGCACCGCCACCACCCCGTTGTGGGCGACGCCGGTGCGCGGCTCGTATCCCATGGCAGTCAGGCGCCGGGCGATCTCCCGCCCCGTCTCCACCTCCCGGTTCGAAAGCTCGGGGTGCTGGTGGAACCACCGCCGCGCCTCGATCAGCTGCGGCTCGATCTCCGCCGCCGTAGCGGCGATTGCGTCGTTCATGGGGAACTCCTCGGCGGTCGCCCCGGCGATGGCGAGGACGATCGGTAGCGCGAACATCATTCTCGTTGGAGACCGATGGGTCATGGCGGATTTCATTGCGACAGGGTAGCAAAACGCAAGCCGTCGTTTGAACGTTTGAACGTTGAACGTTAGAACGTTCGAGCCCGGAGCGGGCTTCAGGGCGTCGGGATGACGCCCGGACGGCCGGGACAACCTCGGCCACCCACCCGGCAGCCGAGACGGCTGCCCGACAATACCCACCCCGCGCGGTGCTGCTGTGTGGGGCACGCGTCTCGCGTGCCGGGCGGGTGGGTGGAAATCCGAAATTCGAAATCCGGCACTGCCCGTCAGGAGCGGAATGTGGCCGACGGCCGGGGAGAAAGGGTGGGTGGAGGCCGGCCATCGGCCACCCGCTCATGGCGGGTAGACGCCGCGGCCATAGGCCGCGAGCAAATCCGAAATGGGCGGGCGGGCGGCATTCCTAATTCCCAATTCCTAATTCCTAATTCGAGCCGTGGCCACCCCATCTTTCCCGAATGAGCCCAACGTTCCACCGTTGAACGTTCCAAAGTTCGAACGTTCTATTCCTCCCGGCCGCCTCCGACCTCCGGCAACGGCCTGCCCGGTGTCCAGGGCACGCCGGCGGCCTCCATCTTCGCTTCGAGGGCCGGCAGGTCGCGCTCGATCAGTGAGCGCAGCTGCGGCTCGAGCCCGGCGAACTGCTCCGCGGCGATCTCGAAGGCGCGGCGGTGGGTGGCCGT
>DATIVB010000472.1:0-2323 GCA_035466375.1 Chondromyces sp. | reverse complement strand
CACGCGATCGATGGTGTAGGTGCCGCGCAGTCCGTCCACCGTGACCTCGACCGACGCCGCGCCGTAGACGTGGTAGGCGAAGGGCTCGCCCTGCTCGATGGTACGGTCGTAGTGGATCCTCGGGGTGGCGTAGTGGGCCTGGGCGGAGAGGCTGACCCGACGGGTGTAGGCCTCCCACACCAACCGCTCCCAGCTGAGGTCGGCAACCTGTCCTTCGACCAGCACCCGGTCCGCGGCGACGGACACCCGTTCCGCCTCGGCTCCGAGGAGCTGCGCCGCCACCGCGCGCAGCCGCTCGAGGATCGCGCGGCAGGCGAGCTCGGCGGCGCGGCCGTTCATGTCGGCGCCCGAGCTGGCGGCGGTGGGCGAGGTGTTGGCGACGCGCAGGGTGTTGGTGGTCTCGATGGAGATGCGGTCGGGGTCGACACCGAGGGTGCGCGCCGCGACCGCCGCAATCTTCGCGTTCACCCCCTGGCCCATCTCGACCGCGGCGGTGGAGACGCTGACGCTGCCGTCGGTGTAGACGTGGACCAGCGCCGCCGCCTGGTTGAGGAAGGTCGAGGTGAAGGAGATCCCGAAGCAGACCGGCATCGTCGCCACGCCGCGCTTGAGGAGCCGGTGCGAGCGGTTGAACTCGGCCGCCTCGAGCCTCATGCGCGGCACGTCGAAGCGCTGCTCGAGCTCGGCGAAGGAGCGCCGCGCATGCCCCTGCTGGGCGCGCATTCCGTAGGGGAAGACGTCGCCCTCGGCCAACAGGTTGCGGCGCTGGATCTCGGTGCGGTCGATGCCCATCACTTCGGCGGCGCGGGTGATCGCGCTCTCGATCACGAACATCGCCTGCGGCGCGCCGAAGCCTCGGAAGGCGGTGAAGGGGGGTAGGTTGGTGCGGCAACTGTGCGCGGTGATGCGGACGTTGGGCACGAAGTAGCTGCCCGTCGCGTGGAAGAGGCTGCGCTCGAGGATCGCCGGCGACAGGTCGGCCGCGGCGCCGGCGTTCTGGTAGTAGGTGGCCTCGTAGGCGAGGATCGCGCCGTCGGCCGCGAGGCCGAGCCGGAAGTCGGAGGAGTAGGGGTGCCGCTTGCCGGTGCAGCGCATGTCTTCGCCGCGGCTGAGCTCGATGCGGACCGCGCGTTTGAGGGCCCGCGCGGCCAGGGCCGCGATCACCGCCCACGGTGTCGCCTGGTCCTCCTTGCCGCCGAAGGCGCCGCCGAGGCGGGCCACGTCGACCTCGATGGCGTGCATCGGCAGGCCGAGGACCCGCGCCGCGATGCGCTGCACCGCGGTCGGCGCCTGGGTGGAGGAGAGGATGCGCAGCCGCTCGCCGCCCTGGGGCACGGCGAGGGCGGTCTGGGTCTCGAGGTAGAGGTGCTCCTGTCCGCCCGAATCGGCACGGCCACTGACGACCAGGTGGCAGTCGGCCCACGCGGCGTCGACGTCGCCGCGGGCGAGGGTGCGCGAGGGCACGATGAGCTCGCCCAGGGCGGCCGCCTGGCGGGGGTCGAAGACTCCGGGCTGCTCGTCGATCTCGAGAACCACCGCGGCGGCGGCCTCCCTTGCGCGGCGCGGGGTGTCCGCGACTGCGACCGCGATGGGCTGGCCGACGAAGTGCACCGAGCCCTCGGCGAGCAGGGGCTCGTCGAGGACGATGCCTCCGATCTGGTTGTCGCCCGGGATGTCGGCCGCGGTGAAGATCGAGGCCACGCCCTCGAGTCCGGCGGCCGGGCTTGTGTCGAGGCGGAGGATCCGCCCGTGCGCCACCGGCGAGGCCAGGACCGCGGCGTGCAGGGTGCCTGCCGGGTCCGGCAGGTCGGCGATGAACAGCGACTCGCCGCGGGCGTGCGGTCCGACCTCGTGGCGGCTCACGCCGGGACCTCCTCGAGCAGGCCCTCCTCGAGGCCGAAGAGGACGTTGAAGTGGGCGAGCACGAGCTGCCCGAGGAGCATTCGCTTGTACTCGGCCGAGCCGCGCACGTCGCTGATCGGTGCGACCTCGGCGCGGGCGGCGGCGGCGGCGGCACGGGCGGTGGCAGTGTTCGCCTCGCGCCCGGCGAGCACGGCCTCGGTGCGCGGCAGCCGCGCCGGCACCGGCGCCACGCCGCCGGCCGAGAGACACGCCGCCACGATTCGGCCGCCCTCCATCTCGAGCGAGATCGCGGAGTTGACGCTCGCGATGTCGAGGTGGGTGCGCTTGCTGACCTTCTCGAAGTTGAATCGTGCACTCCCGCGGTCGGCGGCGAAGCGGACCCACTCGACGCGCTCGCCGGGGCGGAGGTCGAGCTGCTTGTAGCCGAGGAAGAACCCGGCGAGGGGCAGCACGCGGCGCG
>DATIVB010000471.1:0-8250 GCA_035466375.1 Chondromyces sp. | reverse complement strand
GCGTCGTACATGAAGGCGATCCGGACCTCGTCGACCCCGAGGCCCGGAGTGACGTAGAAGCCCTCGCCCGGCGCCAGACACACCGTCTCGCCATCGAGTGCGAAGTCGCGCAGCAGGAAGAGCGCGAACTCCTCGCAGCTGTCGATGGGCAGACGGGTCATGGTGTAGAACGAGCCCTCCGAGAGGTGCGGCGTGACGCCGTCGATCGCGGCCAAGCCCTTGAAGACGGCGTCGCGGCGGCGCTCGTACTCGACGCACAGCTGCTCCGAGTAGGCGCGGCCGTTGGTCAGCATCGGCACCACCATCAGCTGCTCCGCGGTGGGCACCGACAGCCGCGCCTGGCAGAAGCGGAGCGCCACCGAGAGGATCTCGCGGTTGTGGGTCGCCATGCAGCCGATGCGCACGCCGCAGGCGTTGAAGCGCTTGGAGACGCTGTCGACGACGATGATCCGCGAGGCGAGCTCATCGAACCGCGTGAAGCTCCGCACCTCGCCGCCGCCGAACACGAACTCGCGATACACCTCGTCGCAGATCACGAAAAGGTCGTGCTCCACCGCCACCCGCGCCACCGCCTCGAGCTCCTCGAGGGTGTAGACGGTGCCCGTGGGATTGGAGGGGTTGCAGAGCAGGATCGCCTTGGTGGCGGGAGTGATGCTCCTCTGCAGCCGCTCGATGGAGCCGAAGTGGTAGCCGTCCTCGACCTCGAGCGTGATCGGCACCATCGTCACGTCGGCCTGGGCGGCGAAGCTCAGGTAGTTCGTGTAGCAGGGCTCGAAAACCAGCACCTCGCCGCCGCCGCCGGCGACGATGGCGAGGATGAAGGTGATGGCCTCGCTGGCGCCGGCGGTCACCAGGATCTCGTCCGGCGCGAAGTCGATGCCCCAGCTCGCAAAAAAAGCGCTCCACGCCTCGCGCGCCTCGGGCAGCCCCTCGCTGGGAGCGTAGGCGAGCCGGGCCAGCGACAGTCCGTGCAGCTCGGCGATCATCTCCGGCGGCGTCGGCATGTCGGGCTGGCCGATGTTGAGATAGATCACCCGGGTGCCGGCGGCCTCGGCCGCCAGCGCGAAGGGCGCGAGCTTGCGGATCGGCGAGGCCTGCAGCTTCGAGGACTTGGCTGAGAGCTTCGGCATGGTTCGTTCACCTCCCCCGCGGCACCGGTCTCAGGGCGATTGTACCCGCCCTCGCGCCGAAGCGTTAGAACGTTCAAACGTCGTCCGCGCGCCGGGTGCCCGTACAATGTCCCTGACCACGGCCGCACCGGGAGAACCCATGTACTCGTTTCGAATGTGGCGGAAGAAATACGGCTCGCTCACCGCCCGCTCGCTGTGGGACCTCTTCATGGTCTGGGTCGTGTTCATCAACCTGTGCCTGATCCTCTTCGACCTCACCTACCTTTGGCTGCGCCCGACCTATTTTCGGTACGTGCCGGTCGTGACCCGGATCTGGGACCCCGTGCTCGGCATCGAGCCCCACCCCCTCACCGAGGAGCTCGTCGAGGAAGCCGACGTGGCGGCGCGGCTGCTCGAGCTCGACCCGTCGTCTCCGGCCCTGGTATCGTCCCTCGACGAGCTCCGCGCCCTGACGCTGCGGGTGTTCGTCGAAAACCCCTTCGAACGTTCGGGCCAGACCGAAGCCCTCGACGCCATCAAGGCGACAACGGCCAGAGAGACCGGACATGCCACCAACCGGCTCAGCAACCCCGAGGTCCTGACCGAGATCGCGCACGACTTCTGGAGCGGCCCACCCGAGCTGCTGCGCCACCGCTTCGCGCTCTACGAGCAGCAGGTCGAGCCGCGTCTTGCAGTGAACTACTTCCGCGGCTACGACCTCGACGGTCACCTGGTAGACCACTTCTGGAAGATCGACCTCCCCTTCCTGGTCCTCTTCTGGATCGAGTTCTTCGCACGGTGGGGCGTTGCGATCCGCCGTCGTCGCTACGCGCGCTGGTACTTCTTCCCGATCTTCTACTGGTACGATTTGCTCAGCCTGATCCCGGTCACCGCCCTGCGTCCGCTGCGCCTGCTGCGCATCGTCTCCATCTACATGCGCCTGCGAAAGTCCGAGCTGTCGCGGGTCGGCAAGGATTTCGTCAGCCGCGGCGTCGCCTACATCTCCAACATCATCACCGAGGAGGTCTCGGACCGGGTCGCGGTGCGGATCCTGTCGGAGCTCGGCGAGGAGATCGGCGACGGCACCCACGTCCGCATCGCCCGCGCCACGGTCGAGCCGCGCCGCGCCGAGATCGAGCGGATCCTGGTGAGCCAGATCCGGTCCATCCTCACCAACGAGGAGACCATCGAACGCTTCCGCCGCCTGCTCGAGCTCAATCTCGAGAACGCGGTCGAGGAATCGGCGAGCCTGCGCGCGCTACCCCTGCCCCACATGGTCGTCAAGCCGGTGGTGCGGGCGGTGGGCGAGGTCATCCTCGAGACGACGCTGGAGACCATCACCGCCACCGTCGACAGCCCGGATGGGCAGGAGGCGATCCAGGCGGTCGCGGCCTCGGTCCTCGACGAGCTCTTCGAAGGTCCGGCGCTCGCCGAGATCGAGTCGCTGGCCAAGGAGATCAGCCTCCAGGTCATCCACCAGATGAAGGACGTGGTGATGGTCAAGAAGTGGTCGTTGCCCGACCAGCCGGCGAAGCGGCCTCCGATGCCGTGGGAGAGCGACGGGAGCAATGAGGGCGACGAGGCGCCATGAGAGGTCGGCTACGCATCGTTTGAACGTTCAAACGTTAGAACGTTAGAACGTTTCCACCCACCCGCCCGTTGAACGCAAAGACGCCCGCGGCACATCGTTTGAACGTTTGAACGTTCCACGTTCGAAAGTTTCCGCCCACCCTCCCGGGAGCTTCCAAGGCGTGGCCGAGACAACGCCGGGGGGGCGGGCGGGAACGTGCAACGTTCTAACGTTCCAACGTTTGAACGACGTGACCGGCTTCGCCTACTCCAGCACGACCTCGATGGTGGCGCCCGCGCCGACGCTGACCTCGCGGACCGTTGTGGTTTGATCCGGGCGATAGACCTCGATCCTGATGACGCCCTCGGGGACCTGGAGGGGGAGTCCGCCGGCCGGCACCGGCACCCACTCCCCACGGCCCGGGTTGCGCCACTCGGACACCGGCACGACGATCCCCGTCGCGGCCTCGCTGAGACGCACCTGCCAGGCGGCGCCGCCCGCGGCTCCCGGCGCTCTGATCTCCAGCCTTCCGGCGACCCGCAGCTGCACCGGGACCTCCGCCTGCGGGAGATCGGCGACGAGCAGCGCCAGACCAACTCCCTGCACCTGCAGCGTCCAGCGCCCCCTGGGGAAACCGCGGACCTCGCAGCGGCCTCCGTCCGTGCACGCGGAGACGACCGAGGGGCCGAGCACCCCGCCGGCGAGGCTCGTCACCAGCACCCGCGACGGCGCCGAGCCGTCGGCCTCGCGCACCCGGAGGACGGTGGTAGTTTCGGGCTCGAGCAGCAGCGTCAGCTCGCGCGCGGCGTCGTCCCTGATGGCGACGGTCTCCTGGGCGGGCATCCGCCCGCGGGCCTCCGCGCGCACCTGGTAGTCGCCGTCGCCGAGGTCCAACACCTCGAAGGCGCCCGTTGCATTGCTGCGGGCGGTGCGCTCGATGACCGGCAACGCCGAGCCGATGACCGTCACCGAGGCGCCCTCGACCGGCCGCCCGGTCTCCGCTTCGAGGACCCTGCCGACGATCGAGCCGGAGCGCACGTGCAGGTCGAGCTCGGCGTCGGTTTCGAGCAGCACGTGATCGCGCGCCAGGACCTCCCCCGAACGCGACGCCGCCCAGACCTGGTACTCGCCGGGCTCCAGGCCCTCCACCCGCCAGCCGCCGTCGGGCCCGGTCGCCGTCTCGCCCGAAACGGTGTCCGCCACGCCGTAGACCGACACCGTCAGACCCGGCACCCCGGTGCCGCCGCGCAGCACCCTGCCGCCAACCGTCAGGCCCGAGGCGAAGTCGACCACCACGTAATCGCTCTCGCCTGCCTCGGGGACGACCACTCCCGCCGACCGGCTGCGGCGGCTGCTCATCTCCATGACCACCACCTCGCGCTCGCCCGACGGCACGCCGTCGATTCGGAAGGCGCCGTCGGCCGACGGACGCGCCGAGCCGCCGCCATCGACGCGCACCTGGCAGGACTGGAGCTCGGACGCCCGCAGACCGCGCACCTCGCCGACCACGGCCGCCCCCCGCTCGAGGCGCAGATCGACGGTGACCGTCTCGCCCTCCGGCATCTCGATCTCCTCTTTCGCCGGCACGAGACCTTCCGCCGACGCCCTCACGACCCAGCTCCCCGGCGCGGCGTCCTCGAGCTCGAAGCGGCCGTCCGCCGCGGTGTCGTCGCGGGCCGACTGCTGGGCGGCCCGGTTGCCGGCCATGATCCTCGCCCCGGCCACCGGCGTCCCGTCCGGGCCGTAGACGGTGCCCCGGATGACGCCGCCGCGCGCGAAGCGCAGCACGACGTCCTCCGGCTGGCCTGCCTCGGCGGTGGCCCGCGCCGTCCGCCCATCGTCCGAGCGGGCGGTCACCGACTGCGTTCCCGGACCGAGGGAGTCGAAGAGAAAGCGGCCGTCAGCGTCCGACTGCGTCACTGCATACTCCGAGGACCCGCTGTCGAAGCTCTGCGATGCGGGCGCGGCGACAATCCGGATCCCCGGCGCCGGCTCGCCGGCGGCGCTCTCGACGCGGCCCCGCAGCTCGTGCCCCGGCTGCAGGCGGACGACGATCGGCTCGGAATCGGTCGTGGCGAGCCGCACCACCTGGTGCAGGTTCCGCAGGCCGTCGGCTCGGACGTACATCTCGAACTCGCCGGGCCAGAGGCCATCCACGACGAACAGGCCGGCGGCATCGGTGGTCGAATCGCCGGCCGTCATCATGGACCTCCCCTGGCTTGCGCTCCCCCGAACGCCCATCTCCCGGCTGAAAATGAGGCGGACGGTCGCCCCCTCCACCGGGGTGTCCGAGCGCGCGTCGAGGACCAGCCCCTGGAGGATCCGCTCCGCCGCCATGGCCACCTCGACCTCGCCATCGGGCGGCAGCTCCACCTTGAGCGGCGCCTCGGGCACCAGGCCCTCGGCGCGCGCCTGCAGGTAGACCTCGCCCGACGGATCGAGGTCCGGGATCGAGAAGCGGCCCTCCGGGTCGCTGGTGGTCCAGGGGCGGACGAACGGCGCCTGCGGGTTGCGGGCGAGGGTCACCTCGGCCCCCCCCACGGGCTCGCCGTCCGGCCCGACCGTGGTGCCCGACAGGGTGATCCCCGGCTCGAGCACGACATCGCCGAGATCGACGCCCTCCGGGGGCACCTCGACCTTGTCCACGGACCGCGTCACCGAGCCGGCACGGCTCAGCTGCAGCCGCACCTCGCCGACCGGCACCGCCGCGAGCGCCGCGCGTCCCTCCTCGTCGGTGACGCCGGTCGCCTCCGCATCGCCCCCGGTTTCGCCGAGGCCCATGGCGGCCGCCATGCTCGCCCTCGACCCTTCTTCGGTGCTGCGGTAGAGATCGACGGCCGCGCCCGGAAGCGGACTGCCCTCAGGGTCCGTCACCCGCAGGCTCAGCGTCGCACCCCGGGCGAGGGTGACCGTGGCCTCGAGGACCTCGCCGGCCTGGCCCTCGAGACGCGGGCTGCGAGCCGCCGGGAAGCCGGGCGCCCGCACCTCGAGCTCGAGCGCGGCCGCCGGCAGCCCGGCGATGGAGAACCGCCCCGCCGGGTCGGTCACCGCCCACGGCAGCCACGGGCGGACGAGCGGCACGGCCCGCCCGCCGGGGCCGTAGGACTGCCCGATCGACATCGCCGACCGGCTGAGCCGCACCCACACCGGCAGCCCGGAGACCTGCGTCGCCGCGTCCGACACCACGCGGCCCTCGATCCGCACCGCCGCCTGAGCCGGCAACGGCACCGGACCGCCGGCATCCGCCACCACGACCCGGCCGGGCGCGATCCCGGGGCCCCAGTACTCGAGAGACCCGGAGACCGCCACCTTCGGCAGCAACGCCTCGCCGCCCGTCAGCGGCCGCGGTCCGCGGTGCGACGGGTCGGACTCGAGGCCGTGGTGCACCACCACCTTCCCCAGCGCCGCCGGCCAACGGAGGGCGACATCCACCCGCGCCGCGAGGTCGAGATCGACCTCCCTCTCCGGCGCGCCGCGGCCGGTCTTCGATCCCTGAGAGGTTTCGTTGACCGCCACCAGCCGCCACTCTCCGGCGACCGGGACCTGGACCGACGCGCGCCCTTCGTCATCGGTCACCGCCGACGTCTGCAGGGGAGAGCCGGCTTCCCGCACGGAAACACCCGGCGCCGGCCGCTTGCGCTCGTCCCACACCCGGACCTGAACCGGCACCGAGTCGATGGCGAGCTTCAGCGCGCCTGCGAGGGGTTCCCGTATCCGGGCGGCGCCGAAAGCCCCGCCCTCGCTCACGCCGTACAGCCAGAGAGCGTCGGCCGCCGACGGCAGCGTCACCTCGACCGTGCCGTTGGCCGGCACCTCGAGGTGGGGTACCGCAGCGCGCCAGCGGCGGGCGTCCCAGCGCCACTCGTCCGCCCAGATGCCGCCCCAGACCACCGACGGTTCGTCGGTGCGGTGCGGCCGGCTGACCTTCAGCGCGACCGCCTCGCCGGCGCGAAGCCACGCCGGCGGGAGCGCCAGCTGCTCCGGGAGCACCACCTCGAGTGCCACCGCCACGTGGCCCTCGGCCGCGAGCTCCACCTGCACCGGCAGCCGCGCCTCGTCAAGCTCGACCGAGAACGCCTTGCCGGGGCTGACGGCGCCCGCGAACACCGTCTCGAGCTGCCACTCGGGGTGCGCCGCCACCTGCTCGCCGAGCGCCCAGACCTGAATCTGGACCTCCCTGGCGGCACCTTCGGTGTACGCGATGCCCTCGAGCCGCAGGGCGCCGTCGGCTGCGAAAGCCACGATCGGCACGAGGAGCGCGAGCGCGAGCGCCACGGGTCGTCGCATGTTCATTCTCCTGCCGGCCTCTGTTGCCTCATTTGATGTACGAACCATACCACTCTCGCGTCGAGACCGGAGGAACGCGCGGCAACGGTCGAACGTTTGAACGTTTGAACGTTCCACGTTAGAACGTTTCCGCTCACCCTGCCGGGAGCTCCACGTCGGGGCCGCAACAACCCCGGGGGTGCGGGCGGGAACGTGCAACGTTCAACGTTCTAACGTTCTAACGACGGCGATAAATCGATTAGCGTCTCGCGGACGTCAGCCGCTCGAGGCGGAGGGTCGCGTCCTTGCCCATGAAGTGGCGGCCGGCGAGGACGACGACCATCATGGCGCCGAAGGCGACGGCGGCGGCGATCATGAACATGACCACGATCTGGTAGGCCACGGCCTGCAGGGGCGGCGAGCCGGCGAGGATCTGGCCGGTCATCATGCCCGGCAGGGAGACGATGCCGGCCGCCGCCATGGAGTTGATGATCGGCACCATCCCGGTGCGCACCGCGTCCTGGAGCGGCGCGGCGAGGGCCTCGCGGCGGGTCGCACCGTACGCGATGCGCAGCTCGACCTCGGCGGTGCGCACCGCGAGGTGATCGAGGAAGCGGTCGAGGCAGAGCGAGATCCCGGTCAGCGAGTTGCCGAGGATCATGCCGAGCAGGGGGATCACGTACTGCGGGTCGTACCAGGGAGTGACCCCCACCACGACCTGGGTGACCACGCCGCCGACGATGAGGCAGGTGGCGGCCATGGTGAGCCAGGCGTCGAGGAGGACCCCACGGTACCGGCGGGAGGCGCGCCCGATCGCCTCGCGGGCCGCGAACACGGTCATCAGCAGCAGCAGCGCGACCACCAGCAGCGGGTCTCGGACCGCGAAGATCCGCTCCAGGACCAGGCCGAGAAGCCCCAGCTGGACCACCGTGCGAGCCGCCGCCACCGCCAACCGGCGCTCGATGCCGAGGCCGAGGGCCACCGAGATGGCGCCGGCCGCGATGACGAGCACGGTGGCGAGGGCCAGGTGCAGCGGACCGAGCTCGATGAGAGCCCCCATCAGGTCTCCACCAACCGACCGTCGGCGAGCCGCAGCCTGCGATCGGCCCGCCCGTTGCGCTGCGGGTCGTGGAAGACCGACAGCAGCAGGCGGTTCCGGCGCCGCGCGAACTCGAGCAGAAGCTCGAAGCAGGCATCGGCGGCATCCGGGTCGAGCCCCGCCAGGGGCTCGTCGACCACCAGCACCGGCGGGTCCCAGAGCAGGCCGCGCACCAGGGCGACGCGGTGGCGCTCGCCGCCCGACAG
>DATIVB010000470.1:0-12336 GCA_035466375.1 Chondromyces sp. | reverse complement strand
GATCGACTTCATGGCCTTGATCTGGGCGTTGCCGCCGACCCGGCTCACCGAGAGGCCGACGTTGACGGCCGGCCGCTGGCCGGCGAAGAAGAGGTCGGACTCGAGGTAGATCTGACCGTCGGTGATGGAGATGACGTTGGTCGGGATGTAGGCCGAGACGTCGCCCATCTGGGTCTCGATCACCGGCAGCGCCGTCAGGCTGCCGCCGCCGAGCTCGTCGTTGAGCTTCGCCGCGCGCTCGAGGAGCCGCGAGTGGAGGTAGAACACGTCGCCGGGGTAGGCCTCGCGGCCCGGGGGGCGGCGCAGCAGCAGCGAAATCTCGCGGTAGGCCTGGGCGTGCTTGGTGAGGTCGTCGTAGAAGCAGATCGCATGGCCCTTGTTGTACATGAAGTACTCGCCGAGGGCCGCGCCGGCGTACGGCGCCAGGTACTGCAGAGGCGCCGGCTCCGAGGCGGTCGCCGAGACCACGATCGTGTGGTCCATGGCGCCGTTACGGTCGAGAATGGCGACGACCTGGGCGACGGTCGAAGCCTTCTGGCCGATGGCGACGTAGATGCAGATGTTGCCGGTGCCCTTCTGATTGATGATCGAGTCGAGGATGACCGCGGTCTTGCCGGTCTGGCGGTCGCCGATGATGAGCTCGCGCTGGCCGCGGCCGATCGGGATCATGGAGTCGATGGCCTTGATGCCGGTCTGCATCGGCTGCTTCACCGGTTGCCGCTCGACCACGCCGGGTGCGGTGCGCTCGAGGGGGTAGCGCTCCGAGGACTCGACCGGCCCCTTGCCGTCGAGGGGCCGCCCGAGCGGGTCGACCACCCGGCCGACCAGACCCGGACCGACGGGGATGTCGAGGATCCGCTTGGTCCGCTTGACCTCGTCACCTTCCGCCACCAGGTGGACCTCGCCCATGAGCACGCAGCCCACGTTGTCGTCCTCGAGGTTGAGGGCGAGCCCGAAGACTCCATGCGGCAGCTCCAGCAGCTCGCCGGCCATCACGCCGTCGAGTCCGTAGATGCGTGCGATGCCGTCACCGACCGAGATCACGGTACCGACCTCCGACATGTCGATGGTGATCTCGTGGCCCTCGATCTGACGACGGATGATGTCCGCGATTTCGGCGGCTTTGATCTGCATGTCCTACCCCTGTTGTCCTTGTTCGATCTCGATCTGTCGGCTCAAGCGATCCAGTTCGCCGGCCAGCGAGCCGTCGAAGACCCGCGAGCCGATCTGCAGCCGGAAGCCCCCGAGGAGCTCGGGCCGGGTGGCGAAATCGGCGGCCACCGTACCGCCCTCGACCGCCGCCACGACCTCGATCAGCCGGCGGCGCAGGGCCTCGTCGAGCACCTCTGCGGTCTCGACCCGGGCGCGGGTGCGGCCGACCGAGCGGTCGACGCGTTCCCGATAGGCGACGGCGATGTCCGGCAGATGTTCCATCCGGTAGTGCTCCTGCACCACGAGCAGGAAGCGCCGCGTGAGCGGCTCGACCCCGAGCACGTCGATGACCTGGTCGAGGATCGCGGTCTTGACATCGCTGGGCACGGTCGGGGTCACCATCACCCGGAGCAGGTCCGGCACGGCTTCGATGGCGGCGGCCGCGCGGTCGAGCTCGTCGGCGACCGCTTCGGCCCGCTCCGGTTCCTGGTCGCGGACGACCTCGAACAGGGCCTTGGCGTACGGCAGGGCTCGGAATCGGGCCATGGCTACTCCTTGCCCTCGAGCGCGCCCATCGCATCGAGGCTGCGCTCGAAGACCCGGCGGCGATCCGCGTCGCTCATTTCCTGCTGCAGCAGCTCGCGGGCGAGCTGGGCGGTGAGCGCGGCCGTGTCGCGAGCGAGCTGGGTCCGGGTCTCGACCTCGCGGCGGGCGATCTCGTCCTCGACCCGGCGCAGGAAGCGCTCTTCATCCTGCCGGGTCTGCTCGGCGATGCGCTCGGCCTCCTCGAGGCTGTCGTCGGCGGCCCGCTGCGCGAGGGCCTCGATCTCGGCCTCCACCCCCGCCAGCCGGCGCTCGACGTCGGCGCGGAGCTCGTCGGCCTCCACCAGCTGTTGCCGCGCGCGCTCCAGCTCCTCGCCGATACCCTGGCGCCGGGTTTCCAGAAACGCCATCGCCGGCCGCCCGACGAAACGCGCGAGCAGATAGAGGAAGAGGGTGAGGTTGACGGCGAGCCAGATGTAGTCCGGGATGCCGAGGTGGGTCACACCCTTGTCGACGAGGATCGCGAAAACGAGGGCGACGACGAAGGTCAGCCCCCAGCCGATCACACCCTTCATGAGGCCATCTCCCTCCCGAGCAGGCGACCGGCGAGCAGGCGCGCCAGCTCGCCGGCCCGGCGACGGAGCTCGGCGCGGGCGGCCTCGGCGTCGCCTTCGAGTGTTTCGAGCACGCTCTCCAGGCGGCGGTCGGCCTGCTGGCGAGCCTCCTCGAGCGCCTCCTGACGCCGTTCCATCGCCTGCTGACGCGCCTCGGCACGAACGGCGGCGGCGTTTTTGGCGGCGTTCTGCACGCTGTCCTCGACCTGGGCGACGGCGCGTGAGAATTCTTCGTTGCGAGCTGTCCACTCCTGCTGCGCACTGGCGATCCGGCGGCCGCGCTCGTCGAGGGTGGCGCCGACGGGTCGGATCAGGAAGCGGTGGACGAGCCACAGCGTGATCCAGAAACAGACCATGACGAGGACCAAGGACACGTTCGGAGGGGTCATCGGCCGCTCCCGGTTCGCTCCGCTCCCGCGCGCAGCACGAGGCGGCTCAAGCTAACAAATCTGCCGGACATGGTCAAGATGCCTGAACTGGCTTTGTTGTGTTTTTTTTCACACCCGGCGCATCCATGCTCACCGAGCCTTCGAGGAAGGCGCCGTCCTCCATCACCAGGGCCGGGGTCTGGATGTCCGCCCACACCTTGGCGGTGGCGTGGAGCATGACCTGCTCGGCGGCCCGGATCGTCCCCCGCACCTCGCCGCCGACCACGCACCGCGCGACCTCGAGCTCGCCCTCGACGACGCCGCCTTCGCCCACCACGAGCTCGGCCTGCGAGCGCACTTTGCCTTCGACCCGGCCGTCGACGCGGAAACAGGTCGCGAACTCGAGCTCGCCGCGGATCGTGCAGCCGGCGTCCACGAAGCCGTTCAAGGTCTCACCACCTCGAGCCATCACCCACCCCCCATCAGGAGATCGAACACCCGCATCAGTTCGTCATGGTCGGCACACGAGATCACGATCGACCCGCCGCGGCGCCGGCTGCGGATCTCGACCGGTGCCCCGACACGCAGGGACAGCTTTTCCTCGGCCGCTACGAGATTGGGATCCCGCGCCGCCGGGCGGCGGGCGGTGCGGGAGGCGGGCTCGGGCGCGGCCGCCTTCGCCGCCGCGGCCGCCTGCTCGAGCTCGCGCACACTGAGTCCGGTCTGCACCACCCGCTGCGCCCACCGGCGGCGATCCTCGTCGCCGTCGAAGGCGAGCAGGGTCCGCGCGTGCCCCGCTGAGAGCTCACCCGAGTCGACCAGCGCCTGCACCTCCTCGGGCAGCTTGAGCAAACGCAGCGCGTTGGCGACAGTGCTGCGGTCCATGGCCACCCGCTCGGCGATCTCTGCCTGGGTGAGACCGAGGCTTGTTCGCAGGTGTTCGAAGGCGCGGGCCTCCTCGAGCGGGGTCAAGTCGCGACGCTGGAGGTTCTCGACCAGCGCCAGCTCGAGCTGGGCGGCGCTGTCGAGCCGCTCGCGGATCACGGCCGGCACGGTCTCGAGCCCGGCCTTCCGCGCCGCGCGCAGTCGCCGCTCGCCGGTGATGACCAGGTACCGGTCGGGTCCGTCCTCGCTGACCAGAAGCGGCTGCAGGACCCCGTGGCGACGGATCGAGGCCGCGAGCTCCTCGAGGGCCTCGTCGTCGAAGCGGTGACGAGGTTGCTCGGGGTTGCGGTGCAGTCGTTCAATCGGAATGTCGGCCATACCCGTGCGCGCCCGCGGCGTGTCGGGGATCAGCGCCTTGAGTCCGCGCCCGAGCGCTTGCTTAGCGCCCATCGGGCCCCGCCGTCCGCTGCAGGTACTCGCGCCCCAGCTCGAGGTAGGCCTGCGAGCCGCGGCTGCGCAGGTCATAGGCGTGGATCGGCCGCCCGAAGGACGGCGCCTCGGCCAGGCGCACGTTGCGCGGCACCACCGCTTCGAAGACCAGGCTGCCGAAGACGCCGCGCACCTCGTCGGCCACCTGCTGCGCGAGGTTGGTCCGTTCGTCGTACATGGTCAAGAGGATACCGTCGATGACCAGGTTCGGGTTGAGAAATCGCCGCACCTCGTCGATGGTTGACATCAGGTTCGAAACCCCCTCCATGGCGAAATACTCGCACTGGATGGGGACCAGGAGCCCGTCGGCCGCGGCGAGTGCGTTCAAGGTCAGGAGCCCGAGCGACGGTGGGCAGTCGATGAGCACGAAGTCGTACGCCGCCACGGCGTCGGCCGCGAGGGCGTCGCGAAGCCGGAACTCGCGTCCCACCATGCCCACAAGCTCGACCTCGGCACCGGCGAGCTCGGGGGTGGCCGGGACCACCGCGAGGTGGGGGAACTCGGTCGGACGCTGGGCCTCGGCGACGGTCACACTGCCGAGCAGCAGCTCGTACGACGTCGGCTCTCCGGCGCGCGGGCGCTGGCCGAGGCCCGAGGTGCAGTTCGACTGCGGGTCGACATCGACCAGCAGCGTCCGGTGTTCATACGCCGCCAGGCTCGCCCCCAGGCTGATGGCGGTCGTCGTCTTGCCGACCCCGCCCTTCTGGTTGGCGACCGCAACGAGTCGAGTCCGCATATCACTCCCTGGCCGCGGCGGTGCTTCGCGACGGTTCGGATGGGGATTGCCTCGCGCCGGGCGCGATCTGAGGTTTCACGTGAAACATGGCTGCAGCCGACAGAGCCGGCCGCGCTCGAGGCCGGGTAACGCCGAGCTTAACACACGCCATCGCGGGAGCGCGGCGAGCCGGGCCTCGGTGTCTGCGGTCGTCCACAGCACGACCTCGCCGCGCTCGCGGAGGACGTCCCACGACCACGCCAGCAGGTCCTCGTAGCCGCCGAGGGCGCGCGCGGTGATGCAGTCCCACCGCCGGTCTCCCGGGAGCTCCCGATAGCGGGAGCGGACCGCCTCGGCGGCGAGCCCGAGCTCCCGGATCACGGTGCGCAGGAAGGCCCAACGCTTGCTCCGCGGCTCGAGCAGCACGCCCTGCCAGCCCGGGCGCACCACCAGCAGCGGGACCCCGGGCAGTCCGGCGCCGCTGCCGACGTCGAGGAGCAGCCCGGCGTCTTCCAGGGCCGAAGCCCCGGCGAGTGCGTCCAGGATGTGGCGCTCGACCAGCTCCCGGCGATCCGCGAAGCGGACCAGGCTGTGCCGCGCCGACCAGCGCTCGAGGAGCTCGGCATAGCAGGCGAGGCGCGCGACCGCCTCCGCACCCACGTGCGGCGCCAGCAGGCTTTCGTAGGGCTCCTGCACCCTCATTTCGCGCCCACCGCCCGCGACAGCCAGCCAGCCACGATCGCCAGCGCCGCCGGGGTCATGGCAGCGATGCGCTCGGCCTCGGCCAGGGTCCGCGGGCGCTCCCGGGCCAGGGCCTCCGCGATCTCCCGCGACAGGCCCGGGATCGCGACGCGGCCGAGGTCCTCGGGCAACGACACGTGGCGCAGGCGCCGCAGCCGCTCGCGCTCGCGCTCGTGTCGCGCCAGATACCCGTCGTAGCGCAGAGTGCCGACGACCGTCCGCCGGTCGGCCGCCCCCAGGCCGGCCAGTTCGGGCAGCGCGGCGGCCACCCGCTCGGCATCCACGTCCTGACGCTTCAGGATCTGGGCCCAGGTCGTCGGCGCAGTGAGCTCGACCTCGGCCAGCTCGCGGACCCGTTCGCGGGTGGGTGCGTCCGGCGTCAGACGGGCCGCCTCGAGCTCCACCCGGGCACGGTGGCGGCGGCGCCAGCGTCGACGTTCCACGTGAAACGCTGCCTCCGGCACCAGCCCCAGCCGCCAGCCGTGCTCCATCAGGCGCTCGCGGGCCGAGTCGACGCCCAGCAGCAGACGGTGCTCCGCGCGCGAGGTGAACATCCGATAGGGCTCGCGGTGATCGCGCCCGCACACATCGTCCAGCAGCACGCCGATGTAGGCCTCTTCCCGGGCCGGCACGAAGGCCGCCTGCCCGCGCAGCGCCCGCACCGCGTTGATGCCGGCCACCAGGCCCAACGCCGCGGCCTCCTCGTAGCCCGAGGTGCCGAGCAGTTGCCCCGCCGCGTAGAGTCCGGGCACGGATCGCACCGCCAGCGTCTTCGCCACCTGTCCCGACGCCACCACGTCATACTCCACCGCATAGCCGTAGCGCAGAAAAACCGCCCGTCCGAGCCCCGGCACCGCCCGCACCACCTGCTCCTGGACATCGGCGGGCAGACTGGTGGCGAGGCCGTTGACGTAGATGCTGTCGCCGTCGAGCGTCTCCGGCTCGAGGAACAGGGTGTGGGTCTCGTGATGGGGAAAGCGCACCACCTTGTCCTCGATCGACGGGCAGTAGCGCGGCCCGACCCCGGCGATCGCGCCCGAGAACAGCGGCGCGCGGTGGAGATTGTCGTGGATCAGCGCCCGCACCTCGGGCGGGGTGCGGGTGACCCAGCACCGCGCCCGGTTGCGGACCGCCCGGCTCCGCCACGAAAAGGCCCGCGGTTCGGGGTCCCCGTCCTGCGCTTCGAGGCCCTCGAGATCGAGGCTCGCCCGCGCCAGCCGCGGCGGCGTACCGGTCTTGAAGCGCTTGAGCTCGAGGCCGAGCGCCGCCAGCTCGAGGCCGAGGCCGGCGCTCGGGCGTTCACCGAGACGGCCCCCGGGCCGGCGGTCGTCGCCGGTGTGCAGGAGGCCGCCGAGAAACGTCCCGGTCGTCAGGATCACGGCGCGCGCTCGCAGCTGCCCGCCACCCACCAGCCGGACGCCGGCGACGCCGGTGCCGTCCACCAGCAGCCCCGCCACCTCTCCCTCCACCAGCGTCACGCGCGGCAGCCCCGCCACCACCCGGGCCATGTGCCGCGCGTACGCGACCTTGTCGCACTGTGCCCGGGGGCCCCACACGGCCGGGCCGCGCGAGCGGTTAAGTACCTTGAACTGGATTCCGGCGCGGTCGGCCGCCCAACCCTGGAGCCCACCGAGGGCGTCGATCTCCGCCACCAGGTGCCCCTTGCCGATGCCGCCGATGGCGGGGTTGCAGGGCATCTGCGCCACCGTCCTGCGATCCAGGGTCACCACCGCCACGCTGGCGCCGATCCGCGCCGCGGCGGCGGCGGCCTCGCACCCCGCGTGGCCTGCGCCGACCACCACCAGGTCCGCCGTTTCCATGCTCACTTGCCGATACAAAAGGTCGCGAAGACCTCGTCGAGAACGGTCTCCACGTCCAATTCGCCCACCAGCTCTTCGAGCGCCCGGATGGCCCAGCGAACCCCCTCCGCGGCGAGCTCGGGACGCGCCGGGTCCACCCCGTCGAGCTCGCTTTCGGCGCGCTCGAGGCTCGCCCGGTGCCGGGCTGCGATCGCGACCCCTCCCCCGAGATCGGCGATGTCCCGTTCGGCGTGGCTCGCCAGCGCCGCCCGCAGGGCATCCACCCCCTCGCCACTGACGCAGGAGACCCGCAGCCAACCCGGCCGCTGCAGCTCGCTGCGGTCGGCCCGCGAGGCGACACGGAGGACCGGCAGGGTGTCCGGCGCCGTGGGCTCGTCCTCGACGCCGTCGACCGACCACAGCAACACCCCGAGCTCGGCCTCCGCCGCGGCGGCCAGCGCCCGCCGGTGGCCCTCGCGCTCGACCTCGTCGCCGCCCTGCCGCAGCCCCGCCGTGTCCAGCAGCGCCACCCTGACGCCGCCGATCTCGAGCTCGGCCTCCAGGATGTCGCGGGTCGTCCCCGGGTGGGGGGAGACGATAGCCCGCTCGCGACCGCACAAAAGGTTGAACAGGGTGGACTTTCCGGCGTTGGGCGGCCCGAGAATCGCCACCCGGAGCCCGTCGCGGATTCGCTCGCCCGCCGCTGCCGTGGCGAGGAGGGCGCGCACGCCGCGCCGGCAGCTCTCGAGGCGGTTCGCAATCTCGTCTTCACCCACCACCACCGACTGCGCCTCGAAGTCCAGCGCGGCCTCGAGGAGGGCGAGCAGGCCGGTCAGCTCCTGGCGGAGCGCCCGGAAGCGGGCCGACAGCGAGCCCGCCAGCTGTGCCCTGGCATTGCGCAGCTGTGCCGCAGTCTCCGCCGCCACCAGATCGCGGATCGCCTCTGCCTGCACCAGGTCCAGCTTGCCGTTCGCCACCGCCCGGCGCGTGAACTCGCCCGGCGCCGCCCGGCGCGCGCCGGCGCCGACACAGGCCTCGATCAACCGTTCGACCAGGTACGGCGAACCGTGGACGGTCGCCTCGAACATGTCCTCGCCGGTCGCCGATCGCGGTGCCGGAAAGGGCACGATGACGCCCCTCTCCAAGATCCCGCCGCCCGCGTCGTAGAGCTCGGTCAGCGTCGCTCGCCAGCCGCGGTCGAAGTCAACCCCCGGACACACCCGGGCCGCGACCGCGCGCGCCTCCGCGCCGCTGACGCGAATCACCGCCAGCGCCCCGCGGCCGCCCGCCGTGGCGCGGGCGACGATGGTGTCAGCGCCGCCGGCGAGGACGGATGACAATCCGCTTGAGGAAGCCGTCGCCATCGGACTCGGTCTCCACGCCGGGATCGTCCGCCAGCGCGAGGTGGATTTCGCGGCGCGCCGCGGGGGTCAGAGGTCCCAGGGTCACCGGCGCGCCGCGCCGAATGGCCTCGTCCGCCGCCGCCTCGGCGCGCTCCTGGAGCTTGGACGCGCGGCGGGCCTTGAATCCGTCGCAGTCCAAGTGCACCGGCAGACGGCCTGCCGAGCGCCGGTGGAGTACCCGGTTGCACAGATACTGCAGGGCATCAAGCCCCCGTCCGCCCGAGGCGGTCAGCAGCTGCACGTCCGCGCCCTCGAGCTCGCCCTCCAGCGCCTCGTCATTCTCGGTCAGACGGGCGGTGATGGCGAGCGCTCCGGCGCGGAACGTCTCGGCCAGGAACAGGCCCAGAACCGCCACCGGGTCCACCCCGGCCTCGATCTCCACGCCGCCGCCCCCGGCGCTTTCCACGACCTCGTAGTGGAGCTCCTCGGTGCGGGCCGCGAGACCGCTGCACGCCGCATTCAGGGCGTCATCGAGCGTCTCACCCTGGAAAACCCTTCGCGACGTCATTTCCTGGCGTCCTTCCCGCGCGTCCGCCGACCACCACCCAGCTTGCGCTCGCCGATGAGGTGCAGGGTGATCTCCTGCTGGATGATGGTGATCACGTTGTTCGCAAGCCAGTACAGCACCAGTCCCGACGGGAACTGCAGGAACATGATCCCGAAGATCAGCGGCATCATCCGCATCAGGCGCTGCTGCTGCGGGTCCCCGACCTGCGGCGCCAGCCGCTGCTGCAGCCACATGGTGGCCGTCATCAAAATCGGTGTGACGTACAGCGGGTCCTTGGCCGAGAGGTCGGTGATCCAGAGGATGAACGGTGCGTGCCGGAGCTCGATGGCCTTCAGGAAGAGCTGATACAGCGCCCACAGGATCGGCAGCTGCACGAGCAGCGGCAGGCAGCCCGCCATCGGGTTGACGCCCTCCTGTTTGTACAGGGCCATCATCTCCTGATTCATCTTCGCGCGCGCCTGCGGGTCGCTCTTCTTCTTCTTGTGCCTGGCCTGGATCTCCTTGACCTTCGGCTGGACCTTGGCCATCTTGCGCATCGACACCGTCGAGGTGTGCATCAGCGGGAAGAGCAGGATCCTGATCCCGAGGGTCAGGAGAATGATCGCCACACCGTAGTTGCCCACTCGGGCGTAGATCCAGCGCAATGCCTTGAGGAAGAACACCGAGATCGGCTCGAAGATCCCGAAATCCAGGGTTTTCTCGAGGCCCTGGCCGAGCGAGCGCAGGAGGTCGTACTCCTTGGGCGCCCCCAGGTACTCAGCGCGCAGCGTCGCCCCCCTCGGCATGACGGCTATTCTCAAAACCCGGGTTGGCTTGTCGTCGCCTTCGCTGAATTCAAAGGGATCGATCCGGATCTCGGAAATCGCGTCCCGGGGCCGCAACACACCCAGGAAGTAGGCATCCTCGAAACCGACGAAGCCAACCGAGCCCGGCGCCAGCACGCGCGGCTCCTTGACCTTGGCGCGCTTGAACCGCTCGATCTCGCCGTCTGCGAGCAGGATGCCCTCGCCCCACAGGGCGAGCCGGCTGTCCCGCTCGACGGCGCTCAGGTTGCGCAGGCCGGTCCCGAGGCTGACCGGCGCTTCGCTGTGGGTGCCGGTACGCGAGATTTCAATATCGAGTCCGTAGCCGTCGTCGGGCAGGATGATCCGTTTTTCGACTGCCGAACCGCGGCCGTCGGACCAACGGAACACCGCGCCCCCAAGCACCCGCTCCACCGCGTAGAGGGCCACATCGGGCCCGCCCGCGGTCAGCAACTGCAAGGGGAGCGCGCGCTCCGCCAAGGGCACCACCTGGATGAGGTCCACGGGTTCGCCCTCGTCACCCTCGTAGCCCTTCAGTTGGAAGGAGGAAACCGCCGCGCCGCGATTGGTCAGACTGATCGCCACCCGGCGGTTTGACAGCTCCACGGTTTCCTCGGCCTCGGCTCCCACCGCCTCGTCCGTCGCCAGCTCCGCGGGCTCATCGCCCGCTGTCGTCGGGCTCTCGGCCTCCGTTTCAGGCGTCGGAGCGGCGGTCTGGGCCCGCCCCGCCGCCGGGGCCGGCGTCTCGGGCCGCGGCCGCTGCGGGGGGGGGAATATGACCGACCACGCGAGCAGGATCGCGGCTGACAGCACGAAGGCCAGCAGGAGTCTTTTCTCCATATCGCTTCTTCTTCTTCCCCGCGCCTCAAACCGGCGCCGCGTCCTGATCGCCGATCACGGCCGATCCGCAGTCTGTCACCCCGCGCTCGAGGCAGCGCCGGAAATCTCTCTCCAGGTCGGCCCAGGACGCCTTGATGCAGCTGCGCCGCGCATTGGCCACGATGTCGCTCCCCGCGACTCCGGGAAGGTGGCGATGCAGACGGTAGAGCTCCCGCAGCCGCCGCTTGCAACGCGAACGCACCACCGCGTTGCCGATGCGCCGCGAGGCCGTGACTCCGAACCGTCCCGCCTCCTCTCTGGCCCGCATCATGAACAGTACGAGGTACCGACCGCTGACCCGCGCGCCGCGGGTGTACAACCTTTGAAAATCAGCTCGCTTCTTGAGCCGATGCGTTGCAGGGAAGGCGAACCGTCTATCGGACGGCAATCCGCTTGCGGCCTTTGCGGCGTCGCGCGCGCAGAACCTTGCGGCCACCCTTGGAGCGCATCCGCACGCGGAAGCCGTGATTTTTCTTGCGCCGACGATTGTTGGGCTGAAAGGTTCTCTTCATGGCTCACTCTCTTCCCCGAATATCGGGCGCGTCACGTTATCGCACGGCGCCGACGCCTGTCAAGAGAAGCCATGCCGAAGCTATGCTAGCCTACCTGAATGGATCGCTGGCAGCGCCTCCTTCCACACCTGCGGCAGATGATGGGCGACGACGAGTACGCGACCTGGATCGAGCCGCTTTCCGTGGTTCGCGCGACGTCCGAGTCGGTCATCCTGACCGCTGACAACCCGATCGTCAGCGATTGGGTCCGCGATCATCTCCTGCGTGACATCGGTACGGTCGCGCGCAGCCACTTCGGCGCCGACTTCAAGGTCCTCGTCGATGACCACAAGGGCCCCGCCGCCGCCTCTCCGAACGGCTCGTCGGCGCCCGCCGCCGGTCTCGCGAGCCACCCCTTCAACCCGGGCTTCACCTTCGATCGATTCGTCATCGGCTCGTCGAACCAGTTCGCGGCAGCGGCCGCCGAAGCGGTCGCCGAGCGCCCCGGCAAGGCCTACAACCCGCTCTACCTCTATGGCGGCTCGGGGCTCGGCAAGACCCATCTCCTGCACGCCATCGCGAATCGCCTCAAGAGCTCGTCGTCGCGACTCAAGGTCGTCTACATGACCACCGAGCAGTTCGTGAACGAGCTCATCAACTGTATCCGTCGCAAACAGATGGACGCGTTTCGCCAGACCTTCCGCGCCGTCGACCTGCTGCTTCTCGACGACATCCAGTTCATCGCCGGCAAGGAGCGCACCCAGGAGGAGTTCTTCCACACCTTCAACACCCTGCAGTCGACCGGCCGACAGGTGGTCTTCACGTCCGACGCGCGCCCCGCCGACATCCCCGGTCTCGAGGAGCGCCTGCGCTCCCGCTTCCTGCAGGGCCTGATCGCCGACATCCAGCCCCCCGACCTGGAGACCCGCTGCGCCATCCTCCGCGA
>DATIVB010000469.1:0-3381 GCA_035466375.1 Chondromyces sp. | reverse complement strand
CTTCCGCAGCTACCGTCCGCGCACCCTGGTCGGCGCGAGCCTCATCGTGCGAGCTCCGACGGGTGAGTACGACTCGTCCAAGGTCATCAACATCGGGACCAACCGCTGGGGATTCAAGCCCGAGATCGGGGTCGTTCAGGTGGTCGGCAAGTGGGCGTTCGACGCCTATGTCGGCGGCTGGTACTTCACCGACAACACGGACTTCCTCGGCGGCAAGACCCGAACCCAGGACTCCATCTTCTCCAGCCAGTTCCACGTCCGTTACTTCTTCAAGCGCACGTTGTGGGGAGCCGCCGACGCCAACTTCTGGCGCGGGGGGCAGACGGCAGTCGACGGGGTGTCCAATGACGACCTGCAGAGGAACTCCCGCGTCGGTCTCACGTTCGCCTGGCAGGTGGCTCCGCGACACGGGCTGCGTTTCGCCGCCAGCCGCGGTGCCTTCACCCGCATCGGCGGCGATTTCGAGTCCGTCGGCGTGTCGTACAGCTACAGCTGGATGAAGCGCAAAACGAATTAGGAATGAGGAATTAGGAATTAGGAATGCCGCCCATCCCCCCACGTACGCACTCCGGGGCGGTCCGCAATGCTTAGAAAACACGACCGTTCCCGGCGCCTGATAGCCACCCCGCCCACCGGGAGGATGGGTGGGAATTCCTAATTCCTAATTTCTAATTCCTCATTCCTCATTCCACATTCCTCATTGTGGCTATGAAGCGCCCTCTATGTCGACGACCTCGAGGTGCTCGGGGTCTCCGCCGAGGATCGAGCGGGCGATGCGGAGGAAGCGGTCGGAGGCGTCGGTGAGGAGGATGTGGACCTCGCCCTGCTTGCCGTCCGAGGTGTCGATGAGCTCCGAGTGGTCCGTGATCACCGCTTCGGCGACCGCGCGGGCCGAGTCCACCAGGTGCACGTCCGAGCCGATGACGCGCCTCAGGGATGGGGTGAGCAGGGGGTAGTGGGTACAACCGAGGATGATCGCCTCGGCGCCCCAGTTGAGCATCGGCCGCAGGTAGTGGTGGGCGATCTGGTCGGTGATCGGGTGGTCGCCCCAGCCCTCCTCGGCGAGCGCCACGAGCAGCGGGCACGGGGTCGCCATCACCTCGACCGCCGAGCCGAGCCCGGAGAGGGCCCGCTGGTAGGCCTCGGAGCGGATCGTGCCCTCGGTGCCGATGATGCCGATGCGGCCGGCGCCGGTCATCAGCGCTGCCCGCACTCCGGGCGTGACGACGCCGACCACGGGCACCGGCGAGGCCCCGGTGACGGCTTCGAGGGCGAACGAGGTCGCGGTGTTGCAGGCGACGACCAGGAGCTTGATCCGGCGGCCGACGAGATGCCGGGCCGCGTTGACGGCGTAGCGCTGCACCGTGGCCGCGGTCTTGGTGCCGTAGGGCAGTCGCGCGGTGTCGCCGAGATAGACGAAGCTCTCGCTGGGCAGCCGATTCCGCAGGGCGTGGAGGACCGTCAAGCCGCCGACGCCGGAGTCGAAGATCCCGATGTGATCGCCGCCGGCGGCCTTCATGACTGGGCGATGAAGCGTTTGTTGAGGGCCAGCGGCTTCGACAGGTCGAGATGCCCGGTGAGGGTCGCGACCTCGCGGCCGCCGAAGAGAACCTGGACCGCCGAGACCTCGGGGCAGTTGAGGATGATGGAGTCGACCACCCCGTAGGCGAGCATGATCTCGATGTTCGACCCCTCGAGCGGCTCGGGCGGGGCGGTGAGGTCGACGTAGGCGTTCCCCTCCTCGTCGACGAAGACAGCCTCCAGGCTGGCCTCGTAGGGTACGACGGGCGCCAGCCTCGAGGACGGGCCGGGGCCGGCGAGGAGCTCGTGCATGACGACCCGGATGCGCTGCTCGACGGCCTCGGGCAGGGGAACCGAGCGCAGCTCGGGGTGCAGGAGCCCGTCGGCGCCGACGAAGAGGAGCACGATGCGCTGCTCGGGGGCCGGGGTCGGCGTCGGCAGCTCGTCGAGCGCTGCCACGTCCTGCTGCGCCCGCTGCGGTTCGCCGGCGGTGAGCAGCCACACCAGCAGCGCGATCGCGGCGAGGGCCGCCAGGGCGATGAGGGCGACGCGGGGGTTCATCAGCGCCCCACGAAATCCTCGATGCCTGCGGCGATGGCCTCCGCGAGCTCCTGCTGGTGTCCGGGATCGCTCAACCGGCGGGCTTCGTCGGCGTTCGAGAGGAAGCCCAGCTCGACCAGCACGGCGGGCATGGTGGCGCCGGTGAGGACGACGAACGGCGCCTGCCGGACGCCGCGGTCGCGGCTGCCCGAGCGGGCATTGAGGCGATTCTGGACCGCGAGCGCGAGCTCGGCGCTCTCATTCAGGACCTCGGCCTGGGCGAGGTCCCAGAGGATGAGGTCGAGGGGCGTGCGATCGTCCGGCTTGGGGCCGGCGCGGTTCTCGAGATCGGCGGTCGCGGCGGCTGCGGCGTCGCTCGCCGAGTCCAGCGACATGTAGTAGGTCTCGGCGCCGGCCGCCGACGAAGCGGTCGATGCGTTGGCGTGCAGCGACACGAAAACGACGGCGTCGAGGCGGTTGGCGAGCGCGGTGCGGTCGGTGAGGGCGCGTGCCTCGTCGCCGTCGCGGGTCAGGCGGACGCGGTAGCCGCGCCCCTCCAGCACCCGCGCGAGCCGGCGCGCGAAAGCGAGGGTGAGGTCCTTCTCGAGCAGACCGTCCCGCGACCTCGCGCCGACGTCGTCGCCGCCGTGGCCGGGATCGATGACGATCGGACGCGGCCCGGTCTCGGCCGCAAGCGGCAGCCGCTCGGGCGCGGGGGTCGGCGTCGGCCGCGCCGGACCGAGCTCCATGGTCACCCGGGCCGGGTCCTCGAGACTGTGCCACGACAGCAGCCCGGTGTCCCGCGCCAGCACCACCGCCAGCTCCTGCCCGTCATTGCTGATCGACCGCACCCGGCGCGACCGGAAGCGCGCCGTGGTGTCGAGCTGGGGCGCGGCGTCCGCGAAGCGGACGACGAGCCTCCCGGGCTCGGGCTCGCGGACCTCGACCTCGACGGTGCGGCTCAACGTGAGGACCAGGGTCGTGGTGGTGTTGAAGTCCGCGACCACCGGCCGCACCTCGACCGGCTCAACGAAACGGCCCCCACGTTCGATCCGAAATCCCTCTGGAATGGTCTCGAGGTGGAAGCCGAGCGGGCTCAGGAGAAAACGTTCGAGGTAGGCGAGCGAGGCCGCGATTCCGGACGGCGAGGCCACCGGTGCTTCGCTGGCCTCGACGAGATCGCCGTCGACCAGCATGTGCTTGCGGCCGGCGGCGAACTGCAGGACGTGCTCGCCGAGGATCACGCCCCAGGTGTCCATGGACGCCGAGAACCCGGTCTCGGCGCCGATCAGCTCGAGCACCGGCAGGACCTCGACCTTG
>DATIVB010000468.1:0-1721 GCA_035466375.1 Chondromyces sp. | reverse complement strand
CCCGGACCGCCGGAGGGCGAGCTGCACCACCGGATCGGCGACGGCCCCGCCACCGTCCTCGGGCCCGGGGACGCCGGCCGCGACCTCTCCGCGGCGGTCGTCTTCGCCGTGCGACCGGAGGGTGGCGTCGCAGTGCGAGTGCTTTCTCAGGCGGGAATCGGTTCCGGCCTGGGCGGATCGTCGGCCTACGCCGTGGCGTTGGCCAGGGGCATCCTGGCCCTGAACGGACGATCAATGGGCGACGAGGAGCTGGTGCGGCTGGCGCGCGACCTCGAGGCTCGCACACTCGGGATCGCGACGGGGGTGCAGGATCACTGGCCCGCGATCAAAGGCGGGGCGCTCGCGGTCCACCACGTTCCGGGCGGTGCGCGGGTCGAGGAGCTCGCGGTCGAAGCCGCCTGGATGGACGCGAGGCTGACGGTCTTCGACACCGGGATCTCGCACCACTCGGGGATGGTCAACTGGCAGGTCATCCGCCGCCGGCTGGACGGAGATTCCCGCACCACCGAGTCCCTCGAGTTCATCGCCGAAGCGGCCCGGAGCTGCCGTGCGGCGCTGCTCGAACGGGACGAGGCAAGGGTGGGGGAGGCCATCGCCGCCGAGTGGGCCGCACGGCGTCTCCTCGCGCCGCAGGTCTGCCCGCCGGAGCTGCACGCGATCGAGGAGGCGGTCGTGTCTGCCGGCGTCCGGGCGTGCAAGGCCTGCGGCGCCGGCGGCGGCGGCAGCATGCTGCTGTGGCACGCCCCCGACGCGCGTGAGCGGGTGGTCGCCGCCGCTCAGGCTGCAGCGCCCGCCGGGCGGGTCGTCGCCATCGGGATGACTGCGACCGGCTGCCGGCTCAGACCATCAGTCTGAGCGGCAGATCGCGGCAGATCGCACGGCGCTTGACGGACCGGTCGACGGCCCGCCGTGAGTCCGCGGCCTCGGGCTTCACTCGGGAATGCGCAGCTTCTGGCCGGGCTTGATGAGGTCCGGGTTGTCGAGGATGTCGCGGTTGGCTTCGAAGATCTTCGGATAGGCGCTGGCCTTGCCGTAGTACTTCTGGGCGATCTTGCCCAGGGTGTCGCCCGCGACCACCTCGTAGAATCGCTCGGCTGCGATCGGCGCCGGCGCCGGAGCCTGCTTCTTGGCGACCTCGATCGCGTTGACGATGTTGTCGGCCTTGACCGCCTGGTCGATCTTCTGCATCACGAGGTTGGCGGCCTCGCGGCTCTCCGCCTTGCCCTTCAGAGTGATGACCTTGCCGCGGACCTCCGCGCGCAGGCCGGACACACCTGGAGTGCTAGCGCCGATGTCGGCGATCGCTTCCTGAACCTGATCCTCGAACTTCTTGCCGAACATGTCAAAGAGTCCCATTTTCGTCACTCCTTTCGGAAGAATCTGTTGGTGGCGGGTTGAATATACCAGCTGCGGCGACAGATCGCGAATCGCTATACTCGGCGCAGCGCGCGATGGAACCGCGGGAGTCGAACATGAGCGAAGGTGGTCTCTACCTCGGAACAGCTCTCGATGGCGATGGGCCCGTGACCCTCGACCCCGACCACCTCACGACCCACGCCGTGTGCGTCGGCATGACGGGGTCGGGCAAGACCGGCCTCGGCATCGTCGCCCTCGAGGAGCTGGCGAGGCGCGGGGTGTCGCTCCTGATCATCGACCTCAAGGGCGACATGGTCGACCTGCTCCTGAACTTCCCGTCGCTCGAGGCGGCGGCCTTCGCGCCC
>DATIVB010000467.1:0-6177 GCA_035466375.1 Chondromyces sp. | reverse complement strand
GGCGCCGCCGGCGCCGTCCAGTGCGAGCAGGACCGTGCTCACCCTGTCGAGCAGGTAGCGGTCGTGCGAGACCAGGACGAGCGCGCCCGGAAAGTCGAGGAGGCTCTCCTCGAGCACCTCGAGAGTGGGAATGTCGAGGTCGTTGGTGGGCTCGTCGAGCAGCAGCAGGTCGGCGGGCCGCAGCATGAGGCGCGCGATGTGCACCCGCGCCTGCTCGCCCCCCGACAGCTCGCCGACCGGCTGCTCGAGCTGATCGTCGCGGAACTGGAAACGGCGGGCCCAGCTGACCACGTGCACCTCGCGGCCGCGGTAGATCACGGCGTCGCCTTCCGGGGCGAGCGCCCGGCGCAGGGACGCGGCCTGGTCGAGCTGCGCCCGCTGCTGGTCGAAGTGCACGACCTGGAGGTGCTCGGCGCGGCGGATGACGCCGTCGTCGGGCTCGAGCTCGCCGGCGAGCAGCTTGAGCAGGGTGCTCTTGCCGCTGCCGTTCGCGCCCACCACTCCGAGCCGGCGCCCGGGCAGCAGCACGAGATCGAGGCCGCGCAGCAGAAGGCGGCCGCCGATCGCCTTGTCGACACCGGAGGCGACCAGCAGGCGTTTGGTGCGGCGGCCCGAAGCGGTCATCTCGATACCCGCCCGCGAGGTCGCCAGCTCGGACCGGACCTGGGCGAGGTCGGCGGCCAGCCGTTCGGCCTCGTCGATCCTCGCCTGGGACTTGGTGGTGCGCGCCTTGGGACCTCGCGCCAACCACTCGAGCTCGCGCCGCACCCGATTCGCGAGGCTGTCGCGGTACTGCGCGCGCGCCTCGAGGTGCTGCGCGCGCCGCTCGAGGAAGTCGGTGTAGCTGCCGTCGGCCGCGAAGCTGCCGCCGGGGTACTGCGGCGCCACCTCGATGACCCGGTTGACGACCCGGTCGAGGAAGGCGCGGTCGTGGCTGATGACCACGTAGGCGAGCAGGCGGCTCGAGCCGAGCATCTTTTCGAGCCACAGGATGCCGTCGAGGTCGAGGTGGTTCGTGGGCTCGTCGAGAAGCAGCACATCCGGGGCGGCGGCGAGGGCGGCGGCGATGGCCAACCGCTTGCGCCAGCCGCCCGAGAGCTCGCCGGCCGTCTGCTGCGGCGCACGGAAGCCGAGCTGGTCGAGGGCGATGGCGACCCGGACCCCGCGCTCGGTCTCGTCCTCACCGGGCTCGGGGTCGGACGCCGCGGCGGCGGCGACCACCTCGGCCACGGTGGCCGCGGGGTCGAAGACGTCGTCCTGGGGGACCATCGCGACCCGCAGCCGACGGCGGCGGTGGAGCTCGCCCGAGTCGGGCGTTTCGGCGCCGGCGAGCATCCGCAGCATGGTCGTCTTGCCGGCGCCGTTGGGGCCGATCACGCCGACCCGGTCGCCCTCGGAGATCGTGAGGCTGAGCCCCTCGAACAGGGTCCGGGGCCCGTAGGAGTGGGTGAGATCGCGGGCGGTGATCAGCGGCGCCATGCCGCCGAGAGTACACGTGCCGGCAACGAGCGGGTATCGCCCGGCAGCCGACGGTCTTGTCCTGTCCCCGTGCCGGTCGTCCCCGAGTGCGCCGTCAGGGGCCTGGGGCGGCGACCCGCCCGCCGGCGTTGCGCGGCGACGGCGGGCCGTTCGGGACCGCGAAGCCGACGAGGCGGGCGTCGCCCGACAGCAGCCCGAGGTCGGCGCCTTCCGGGTCCTCGGCGAGCAGGCTGCGATCACCGGTTTCCGGATCGATGGCGACGACGGCGCGCAGCGCGAGGTCGAGCGCGTAGACGGAGCCGTCCGGGGCCACCACGAAGTCGACGAGGCCCGCGAGCTCCGGCCCGGCACCCCGGCCCGGGCCCGAGAGCTCCGAGAGGGAGCGCAGCGACAGGTCGAAGACCGAGACGCTGCGCCCGTCGCCCGCGCCGAAGGTATGCAGGACGCGGCCGTCGGGGAGCCTCTCGATGCGGTGTGGTCCCTCGATCAGGTCCACGAACTCGAAGGCCGTCGTCCGCCTCCCGCTGCCAGGTGTGACCCGCACGAGGTTGCCGAAGCGGTCGGCCACCAGGAGCGTGCCGCGCGGCTCGACGACGAGATCGAGAGGGTCGCGCAGCTCGACGCCGTCGCCGACCCGCGGTGTGGCCGACTGCGAGATCACCAGCCGGTCGCCGGTTGCGACGTCGACCGACATGGGGCCCCCGAACCGCCGGAGACAGTAGAGCCGGCCCCACGGACCGACGACGATCCCGCGCAGTCCGGGCTGGAAGTCGGGCCCGGTCCCACGCGGTTCGAAGCTGGTTTCGTCGACAAAGCCGCTGATGCCGACCACCGAGCCGGCGGCGGGGTCGAAGCGGATGATGGTGACTCCCTGGGCGGCGTTGACCGCCCCCAGGAAGAGTGTCCCGTCGTCCGCCTGCACGCCGCCGCTGACGGTGAGGACATTGGGGTAGTCCTCGAGGTCGATCAGCGAGCGCTCGCCCGTGGCGACGTCGATCTCGAGCAGCGCCGAGCCGAGGCGCGCGGCGTCCGCCACCCACCGGGTGGCGGGCGGCTCGGACGCCGACACGGCGGCGACACCGGCGGCGAGAAGGGCGAAAGCCATGATTCGGAGCGTGAACGCGCGGTGATACGGGGCATTTCGCATGCTGCCACAAACACCGCCCGAGGGGCAGCCTATTCCGCTTCCGACCTCCGGCCGCACTGGCGTGGACGACGCGCTAGGATACGGTCGTGCGATACGAAGGCACGGTGTACCGTCCGCCGTCCGAAGCCGGGTCCCTGATCATCCAGGCGACCATCGGCTGCCCCCACAACCGTTGCGCCTTCTGCGCGATGTACAGCGACGTGAAGTTCCGGAGGCGGCCGTTCGAGGAGATCGTCGAGGATCTCGAGCTCGCGCTAGCGACCTTCGGCCCCGGAGTGCGCACGATCTTCCTCGCGGATGGCAACTCGGCGGCGCTCGCGACCGACGCGCTGGTGGCGATCGGCGAGGCCGCCAGGGAGCGGTTCCCCGGCCTCGAGCGGATCACCATGTACGGTTCGGCGAAGTTCCTGGTTGCCAAGAACGCCGACGCGTGGCGGCGCATCGCCGCCGCCGGGATCACCCGCATTCACTCGGGTCTCGAGTCCGGCGACGCCGTGACCCTCGAGCGGATCCGCAAAGGGGTCGACCCGGAGGCCGCGGCCGCGGCCTTCAACCATGTGATGGCGGCCGGCATCGAGCTCTCGGTCTACCTGATGGTGGGGGTGGCCGGGCTCGAGCGTTGGCGCGAGCACGCGGAAGGCAGCGCGGCGGTGCTCAACCGCGCGAGCCCGGACTTCGTGCGGCTGCGGACCTTCGTGCCCGCCCTCGGCACCGAGTGGTGCGAGCGCTGGCAGCGCGGGGAGCTGACCCTGCTCGACGCCCACCAGGCCCTTCAGGAGACCCGGCTGCTGATCGAGAAGCTCGAGGGCCCCACGGTGCTGCTTTCGGACCACATCAGCAACTTCCTCGACGTCCACGGGCGGATCCCCGAGGACCGGGGCGCGATGCTCGAGCGGATCGACGAAGCGTTGGAGTGGCCTCCGGAGAGGTTCCGGCCGCCCACCGAGCGGCTCGTCGGCCTCGGTTTGTAGCCTTCGTCGGCTCGCGCCACACCCTGCGGAAAGGTCTCTCACCACGTGCTACCCTCGATCCCGGCGCGCCCCCGCGGCCGCGCCGAAGCCTGGGGAGGTGTTCATGAGGGTCATTTCAGTCGGTATCCGCTGCGTCTCGTTCGCAGTGCTGGCGCTGACCGCAGGGCCCGCAGCAGGCGAGCCGCCGGCGCGGATCGAGAAAGCCCGGATATCCTTCGACGGCCCCGATTTCAAGGAGGTCCTGAGCCTCGCGAGCGCGGGCGGGCCGAAGATCTCACCCGACGGGACGGCGGTGCTGTACACCGTCCGCGAGGCGGACTGGGAGGGCAACCGCTTCGACACCGAGGTCTGGCTGGCCCGCGACGGGGAGGAGGCGTTCCAGCTGACGCGCACGAAGGACGAGAGCAGCACCGACCCGAGCTGGTCGCCCGACGGCACGTGGGTGGCCTTCATCGCCGATCGCGGAAACGGCGACCAGATCTGGCTGATCTCGCCGGGCGGCGGGGAGGCGCGGCCGTTGACCGCGGTCGAGGATGGCGTGGCGGGCTTCGAGTGGTCTCCGGACGGCAGGAGCATGGCGGTCGCGATCACCGACCGTCAGGACCCGGAGCGCGAGGAGCTCGAGAAGGCCTACGGCGGGTACGCGGTGGAGGATCGCGAGTTCCGCAACACCCACCTCTGGGTGCTGGACGTGGCGGCCGCCCTGGCCGGAGACGGTGCCGCGCTGCCCGAGGAAGACAGTGGCGACGACGGCGGTGGCGACACCGACGAATCGCCGGCGGCAGGTGACGACGAAGGCGGAGAGACGGCGGCGCCGGCGTTCCGGCGCCTGACCGACGGCGGCTTCACCGTCGGCGGCTTCCGCTGGTCGCCGGACGGCAAACGGATCGCCTTCGACCACGCGCCGGATCCTCGCGTCGAGTCCTCGATCCGGACCGACGTCTCGGTGGTCGAGGTGGCCGGCGGGGTGGTACGTCCGCTGGTCGTCCAGCCCGGCCCCGACAGCGACCCCCTGTGGTCGCCGGACGGAAGCTGGGTGCTGTTCGCCACCGGCGACGGCGATCCCGCGTACTACCTCAACTCCGAGCTCGCAAAGGTGCCGGCCGAAGGCGGGGAGCCGACGGTGCTGACCGACGGATTCGACGAGGACGCGAGAGCGGTGGCGTGGCTCGAGGACGGGATCCGTTTCCTGGCCCTCGACGGGACCACCCGCAGCCTGTATCGGCTCGATCCCGGGAGCGGAGAGGCCGAGCCGATGGCGATGGACGGAGCACCGCCCATCATCGGTCCGGCGGATTACTCCGCGGACGGCCGGATCCTGGCATTCAAAGGCGAAGGAATCGACACTCTGGGTGAGATCTACCTTCTCGAAGCTGCCGGCGAGCGGCCGCGGCGTCTCACCCGCATGACCGAGCAGAGCGAGGGGTGGCGGGTCGGCGGCCGCGAGGTCATCGAGTGGAAGAGCGAGGACGGAACCGCGATCGAGGGCGTGCTGCTGACGCCGGAGGGCTTCGACCCGTCGGTCGAGCACCCCCTGCTGGTCATCATCCACGGAGGCCCTGCGTGGCTGTCGTTCCCGGCCCGTGCCTACACCTATGTCTACCCGGTGCAGCAGTGGCTCGAGAAGGGGGCCGTGATCCTGATGCCGAACTACCGCGGATCGGCGGGCTACGGGGAGGCCTTCCGCTCGCTCAACGTCCGCAACCTGGGCGTCGGCGACGCCTGGGACGTGCTGTCCGGGGTCGAGCATCTGATTGGGCAGGGCTTCATCGACCCCGAGCGGGTCGGCGCCATGGGCTGGAGCCAGGGCGGCTACATCTCGGCCTTCCTCACCACCTCGAGCGATCGCTTCGCGGCGATCTCGGTGGGGGCGGGGATCTCGAACTGGATGACCTACTACGTCAACACCGACATCCACCCCTTCACCCGCCACTACCTGCAGGGCACGCCGTGGAGCGACCCCGAGATCTACGCGCGGACCTCGCCCATGACCTCCATCAACAACGCCTCGACGCCGACCCTGATTCAGCACGGCGAGCTCGACCGCCGGGTGCCGACGCCCAACGCCTACGAGCTCTACCAGGGGCTGCAGGACTTGGGAGTGCCGGTGGAGCTGGTGATCTACAAGGGCTTCGGCCACGGCATCAACAAACCCAGGGAGCTGCTCGGAGCGGTGTGGCACAACTGGCGATTTTTCGGGAGGTGGATCTGGGGCGAGGACGTGGAGATCCCGGCAGGGTAGCCTCGCGCCCGCGCTTCAGCTCTCGGGGCGTTCAACCGGCCGGGTAGGTCAGCGGCGCGCCCGGGCCGACGGGGAGCCCGAGGGCGAGCCAGATCCAGAGCATCACCATCCAGCCGATCAGGAACACCACCGTGTAGGGCAGCATCGTCGCGATGACCGTGCCGATGCCCGTCTTCGGATCGTAGCGCTCGAAGAACGCCACGATCAGGGCGAAGTAGGACATCATCGGCGAGATGATGTTGCTCGTCGAGTCGCCGATGCGGTAGGCGACCTGGACGAGCTCGGGCGAGGTGCCGAGCAGCATGAACATGGGGATGAAGACCGGCGCCATGATGGCC
>DATIVB010000466.1:0-3703 GCA_035466375.1 Chondromyces sp. | reverse complement strand
AGGTTCTGGATGATGAGCCCTTCGAGGCCGAAGATCACGAGCGCCAGGGCCGCGACGCCGACGAACGGGGCCTCCGCCTTGGCGGGGAAGTCGGCCGGGAAGACCTTGCCCGAGACGGCATCAACGGCGGCCCGATAGGTCCGCCCCTGCCAGGTGTAGGGCGTCCGGTACATCGGCAGGTGGTAGAGCACGGTCTGCCGTACCTCCACCTCGCCCTCGCGTGTGACGAGCCACTGGCGCGCCGTTTCCAGGGGCACCTCCGGCTCGACGACCGGCACCTCTCCGGTGAGCCCGCGACTCATCGGGTGGGTGCTCCCGGCCGGCAGCTCGAGGCCCTGCAGCCCCTGCAGCGACGACGGCGCCGCGGGCTGCAGGACCACCCGTTCGCCGGCGCTCCCGACAACGGTGAAGGCCCAGAAGGGGAAGTACTCCATCACCGGCGCCTCGAGCCGGGCCTTCCGGTCGAGGTCGGCCACGGTCGAGGTCCCACCCAGGAAGCGGCGAAGATGTGCCGGCACCTGCGCGAGGGGGACGGTCGGTTCCATGACTTCGTGGAAAAGGGTGGAAGCACCGTCGATTACCAGCGCCGTGTCGCAGAAGGCACACTGGATGAGCCGCTCACCGGCGCGCGGCTCGATCGCAGCCCCGCACTGGGTACAGGCGACGCTCATCCCCCGCTAACCCTGTTTGGCTCCGCAGTTGGGACAGAACTTGGAGCCGTCGGGGACCGGCTGCCCGCAGCTCGCGCAGCCGCCGCCGCCCTGGGGATGGCCGCAGCTCGGGCAGAACCTGGCCCCCGTCGGCACCGGCTTGCCGCACTCGGCGCAGAAGCCGCCGGCCGCCGATCTGGCCGCCGCCGCCCCGGCCGCGGCGGCACCACCACCACCCTGCCCGGCCTGCTGCATGGCATTCGCGATCATGCCCGGCATCATGGCGCCGAAACCGGCGCCGAGGCCCAGGCCCATACCGGCGCTCGCCGCCCCGCCCTCAGTACCGCCCCCGGCCCCGCCCTTGGCGGCGTCCTGGATCGCCTGTGCCGCTTTGAACTGCATGTAGGTGTTCATGTCGCCGATCGCGCCCATGGCCGCGCGCTCGTCCATCTTCTGCTGCACCTCGTCGGGCGGCGTGATGGAGTTGATGTAGAAGTCGGCGAGGTCGACGCCGTACTTGGCGAAGTCCTCGGTCACCCGCGCCTTGGCCGCCGCACCGAGCTCGTCGTAGTACCGGGGAAGGTCGAAGATGGTCTTGAGGGTCTCGCCGAGCAAATCGTTGAGGCGCGACACGATCACGTCGCGGTAGAAGTCCTGCAGGCGCGAGGTGTCGAAGAGCCCCTGCGAGCCGACGACGGTGTTGACGAAGAGCTGGCTGTCCTGGATGCGGTAGGCGTAGTTGCCGAAGGCCCGCAGCCGCACCATGCCGAGCTCGGCGTCGCGGAACACCACCGGCTCCCGGGTCCCCCACTTCTGGTCGAGGAACGTCCGTTTGTTGACGAACACGACCGCCACCCGGAACGGCGAGGTGCCGCCGAAGGGCAGCGACAGCAGCTTGGTGAGCAGCGGGATGTTCTGGGTGCTGAGGGTGTGGCGCCCCGGACCGAAGACGTCGAGCGCCTTGCCGTCGCGGTAGAGCACCGCCTCCTGCGCTTCGTGCACTACGAGCTGCGCGCCGAGCTTGATCTCCGCACTGCCTTGAGGGGGGTACCGGTAGACGATCTCCTCGCCGGTCGGATCGTGGTGCTCGAGCACCTCGAGTGTCTGCGCCATCACGCGCCTCCCTTCTGGGTCACGTCCTCGAACACCGTCGCCCGCTCGTCGAAGCGGCGGTCGGCGGCCTGCACGGCGTCGTAGAGCCGATTGACCGTGTCGTCGTCCGAGCTCGGCGGCAGCTGCTCGATCTGCAGCGCGAGGTACTCCACGGCCTCGCTCAGCGCGAGGTCGAAGGCGTAGATCTTCTCGAGCTCCGCATCCCGGATCTTGACCGCGTCGAAGAAGCCCGAGGCCCCGTAGTCGGCGTGCCGGATCCGATTCGCGAGCCGGTCGAGCGCCTTCTCGACGCTGCCGGCGGTCGACAGCACGTCGAGCCGCCCAGCCTTCGTCCATGCGCGGATCGTGCCGTTGAGGGCAAAGCGCGCGCGGTCCACCTGGTTGGCGAGCCAGTCCCGCTGCATCTTGTCGACGTCGCGCCGCAGCTCGCGTTCGAGGTATCCCCGGAAGCCCGGGATCTTGGCGCCGAGCTCCTCGAGGAGGTTCCGGCGCTCGCGCGCCCGCTTGATGCCGTCGTTCATCTCATCCCTCCTTGTTACCCATCGCGGACGCAATGACACCGTGACGTGTCAAACCTGCGCATCCTGGATCGCCAAAGCTCGCGAAACCCGGGCACGGAATTTGCGTATGAATAGATCGCCATGTCGTTATCGGTCCTGTATCCCTGCTCGTCACCGTACGAGGGAGTCCGGAAGGCTTCAAGGTCCGGCGGCATGCCCACCTTGCGCGGGCAGGTTTCCTGCCCCCGTCCAGTACCGACCTACCTTTAATGCTCACCATTATACCCGCCTTCAGCGGCTGCCCCGGGGTCAGGGACCTCGGGGCGGCTCCTTACCTTGCTCGATTTCGGCATCCGAAGCCTCGGATGCCGAAATCGAGAGATCCGGGAACAGTGACGTTTCATCGGGCAGACCATTTGCCTCATCGACGCTCAGTACGTCGGTGCAGAGGGATACATTCCACGAATCAGGTTAGAATCACCGAATGAGCAAGAAGAAGCGCTCCAGGAAGAGCACGCAGCGGCCGGGGGCTGACGCTCGACAGGTCAAGAAGCAGGGCGCGAAGTACAGCGCGGGGGAGATCGCGATGGCCGTGCTCGGCGCCGCGCTGCTGATCATGGTGGCGGGGATCATCATCACGTCGCTGCTCGGCTGACGCCGCCGCCGTCGTTTGAACGTTGGAACGTTGGAACGTTGCACGTTCCCAACCGCACCCCCGGTGACTGAAGGCTCACCGATCTCCGGGACGGGCGGACGGAACCTCTCGACGTTTCGACCTTCGATCGTCCACCTCATCCGGAATGCAGGTGATGCGGAAGCCGGTGAGACCCGCGTCCGAGTCCGCGTCCGTGTCCGAATTCAGGTTCAGTGACAGCGTCAGCTGGCAGTGGCAGGTTCAGTGGCAGCAGCAGGTTCAGCTGGCAGCGACCGGGCCAGCGACCGGGGCATGGTTCAGCCGAGGCGACCGGTCACCAGACTCTCTCGCCTTCGGAGGCGTCAGCGCGATCCGTCGCAACCACAAAGGCACCAGGACACCAAGAGAAGCACAAAGGACTCTCTTCGTGAAGATCTTCGTGCCTTCGTGTCTTCGTGGTTCAACGGTGGGTGGGTGGAAATCCGAAATCAACAAATCCCATCTCATGGATTTCCGGATGAAACGAACGATACACTTTCCCAACCGTACCCCCGGTTGCTGAAGGCTCACCAACCTCCGTCCCGGGCGGGCGGAACGTTCGGACGTTCGAACGTTGAACGTTCTAACGCCTCTTGCCGTGGGCGGCCGCGGTCCCGGCCAGGGCCGCGCGGCGGAAGTCCTTGTTCATGAACGCGATACTCGAAATCGAGATGTCCTTGGGACACACCGCTTCGCACGAGCGGTAGTTGGTGCAGGCTCCGAAGGCCTCGCGCTCCATCGCCTCGACCATCTGGAGTGCCCGGCGG
>DATIVB010000465.1:0-7095 GCA_035466375.1 Chondromyces sp. | reverse complement strand
TGACGGTGCTCGGCACGGTGTCGGTGTTCCTGCTGCCGCTCGACTTCATGCCGGTGGTCAAGGAGCCCGAGATCGACATCGAGATCCCCTTCCCCGGCGCCCACCCGCTGGAGGCGCTGCGCGAGGTGTTGGAGCCGATCGAGGAGGAGATCGCCACCATCCCGGACGTCAAGCAGATCCGCGGCAACACCCAGTCGGGTTCGGCCCGCATGGAGGTCATGTTCGACTGGGGGGTCGACATCGACATCAAGAAGATGGAGGTCCGCGAGGCCGTCGACCGCGCCCGCCCGCTCCTCCCCGACACCATCGGACACATCTCGATCCAGGGCGACACCGACGGCGGCAGCGCCCAGGTGCTGGCCGGGCGGATCTCCGCCGAGCGCGACCTCTCCGAGTCCTGGGACCTCCTCGACCGGCGCATCGGCCGCCCGTTGGAGCGCATCAAGGGCGTCGCGCGCGTCGATCTCTACGGCGTCGAGCAGCAGCAGGTCCGCGTCGACCTCGACCTCGACGCCCTGCGCCGGCACGGCATCGACGCCGGCGAGGTCCTCGACACCATCAACACCGCCAGCCGCGACATCGACGCGGGCGTCATCCGCGGCGACGTGGTGCGCTACGAGGTCCGCACCCTGACCCGCTTCAAGTCGGCGGACGAGATCGCAGCTCTGCGGATCGGCAACGGCGACATCCGCATCGCCGACGTGGCCTCGGTCGAGATGCGCGAGCCGCGCCTCGACTACGGGCGCCACCTCGACCGTTCCTTCGCGGTCGGCATCGACGTCTACAAGGAGCCCAGCGCCAACACCATCGAGGTGGTGGACAGGGCCCTCGAGCGTATCGAGGAGATCAAGCGCGACCCCCAGCTCGAGGGCATCAACCTCCTCATCTGGGAGAACCAGGGCGAGGCGATCCGCAACTCGCTGGCCGGTCTGCGCAACGCCGGCATCTACGGCGGGATCCTCGCGGTGGCGGTGCTGCACCTCTTCCTGCGCCGCTTCCGCACCACCCTGATCGTCGCCACCGCCATCCCCTTCTCGCTGCTCGTCACCTGCGGCGCGATGTTCGCGCTCGGCGCGCAGTTCAACGTCCTCACCCTGCTCGGTCTGATGCTCGGCGTCGGCATGCTCGTCGACAACGCGGTGGTGGTGATCGAGAACATCCACCGCTACGAGAGCATGGGCGAGCCGCCGGAGGTGGCGGCCCGGCTCGGCTCCCGGCAGGTGGCGCTGGCGGTGGTCGCCTCCACCGCGACCTCGATCTTCGTCTGGTCGTGGCTCTTCGTGTCCGAACGCAACACCATGGTGATCATGATGGGCGAGGTCGCGCTGACCATCTGCCTCGCCGTGGCCTGCTCGCTGCTCATCTCTCTGACCTTCATCCCCCTGGCCGCCGCCCGCTTCGCGCCCGGCGACGAGCCCCGGCCGGGCATCGTCGTGCGCCGGTTGGTTCCGGCCTACCGGCGGGTGCTCGACTGGACCCTCGACCACCGGCTGGCGACCCTGTGCCTGCTGTTCGCGGTCGCCGCGTCCGCCGCCTGGCCGATCGCGAAGATCGAGAAGTCGGGCGACATGCCCGAGCAGACCCGCGAGGTCTCGATCTTCCTGCGCGTCCACGACGACTCCTCCAAGGAGGTCCTGGAAGGGCACGTGGACCGGGTCGAGAACTGGGTCTTCGGCCGCAGGGAGGAGCTCGGCTTCGACAGCGTGTACTCCTGGTACACCGAGCACGGCTTCTCGATGATCCGGGTGTACCTGCCGGAGGACCAGGCCAACCCCGAGTCGGTCGAGCGCCTGCGGACGCAGCTCCGCGACGGCCTGCCGCAGATCGCCGGCGTCACCCTCGAGGTCGGCGACCGCGACAACTGGCGCCACCGCGGCGGGCAGGACCGGCGCATGGTGTCGGTGGCGCTGCACGGCGAGGACCCGGAGTTCCTGGAGGACCTCTCGATGGAGGTCGAGGAGCGGATGCGCGGCCTCGAGCACCTCGAGGAGATCTGGGGGCCGACCATGCGCGGCACCAAGGAGCTGCGGTTGCTGATCGACGCCGACGCCGCCCACAGCCTCGAGGTCAGCCCGCAGAGCGTCGCCGACGCGGTGGGCTTCGCCTTCCGCGGGCGCCGGCTGCGGCGCTTCCAGGGCCCCGAGGGCGAGGTGGAGATGGTGCTCGGCCTGCCCGAGGACGCGCAGCCCGGCATCGACGCCCTCGCCGACCTGCCGATTCCGAACCGCAGCGGAGGGATCGTTCCGCTGAGCTCGGTGGCCGAGGTCACGATCGCCCGCACCCCGGAGCGGATCCAGCGTGAGGATCGCCAGACCACGCAGTGGGTCACGGTCCAGTTCGACAAGGACGCCGTGACCACCGACGAGGCGCAGCGCCTGGTCGAAGAGCGCATGGCGGGCTTCGAGGTGCCCGAGGGCTACTCCTGGGACTTCGGCCAGTGGGGGCGCGACCGCGACCAGGCCCTGGGGACGATGTTCCGCGGCGTGGTGCTGTCGCTGCTCGCGGTGATCCTCCTGATGGCCGCGCTCTTCGAGTCCTTCACCCAGCCCTTCGCCATTCTGATCACGCTGCTGCTGGCGTTCTTCGGCGCCTTCTGGAGCCTGTGGCTGGGCGGCTTCGACCTCAACCCGATCGCCTTCATGGGGATCATCATCCTCATCGGCATCGTGGTCAACAACGGCATCGTCCTGGTGGACCACGTCAACTCCCTGCGGGTCAACGGGATGGAGCGCCGCCGGGCGCTGATCGAGGGCTGCGGCGACCGTCTGCGGCCGGTGCTGATGACTGCGATCACGACCATCTTCGGGCTCATTCCCCTGGTGCTGGCCCGTGCCACCGTGGCCGGCGCCTACATCGACTCCATCGCCGTGGCGGTGATCGGAGGCCTCGCGACCTCCACCATCTTCACGCTGCTGGCGCTGCCGGTCTGGTACACCACACTGGAGGATTTCGGCGCCGCCGTGCTCGCCGCGCTGCCGAAGCGGCGCGGCGGGCGCCGCGAGGTGCCGGCGCAAAGCGTCCTGGCGAGCCTCGAGTAGACCCCGGCCCAGGGTGTACACTGTGCGGACGGCGAGTCGGGGCCGCCTGAGCCGAAACCCGCTCTCCGAGCTGCTTTCTCCCGGTGGTTCACGCGTGATGCCGACCTCATCTCTCCCATCCACGATGTGCTGCTTCCTCGCGCTGGTCGCGTGCGCGGGCCTGGCGGACGGGGGGACCCAACTGCCCCCCGAGCTCGAGACCCGCGAGGCCCGCTCCGATTACGGGATGGTGGCCACCGGGTCGCCCGAGGCGACCATGGCCGGGGTCGAGATCCTCGAGCGCGGCGGCAACGCCGTCGACGCCGCGGTGGCGGCGGCGCTGGTCCTCGGCGTGTCCGACTCCGACGCCTCCGGCATCGGCGGCATGACCTACATGCTGGTCCGCTTTGCCGACGGCCGAACGGTCGCCATCGACGGTTCGGCGCGGGCGCCGATGACGGTCGACATGGCGAAGCTCCGCGAGATGAAGCGAGAGGGGCGCAACTACGGTTACGAGACTGTCGCCACCCCGACCACTCTCGCCACCCTGGAGCATGCGCGCTCTCGCTTCGGAACGATGCCCCTGGCAGAGCTCCTGCGGCCCGCCATCGAGGTCGCGGAGAAGGGCTATCGGCTGAGCGAGGTCCAGATCACGTGGACCAGGAAGTACTACGACAACATCCTCGCGGCCTCGGTGTTCATGCCTTTTCTCGCCATGGTGGACGGGCGCACCATCGGTGAAGCCGGCGACCTGCACTGCCAGCCGCAGCTCGCCATGACCTTGCGGCGCATCGCAGCCGGCGGCGCGAGGAGTTTCTATCTCGGGCCGATCGCCGACGAGATCGAGGCCGACATGGTCGCGAACGGCGGCTTCCTCCGCAAGGTCGACCTGGCGTTGACACGGGTGCGCGAGGTGCCGCCCCTCCGCGAGACCTATCGGGGTCTCGAAGTGCTCACCTTTCCACCGCCCGGAGGCGGGGCGACTGTCGCCGCGGCACTGAACCTCCTGGAGACCTTTCCAGGCCGCTTCCTGGCCCAGGACACCATCGCGCGCCACCAGACCCTGATCGAGGCATTCCGCATTGCCGCCGCCGACGGAGCGGCTGCCGGCGCGCCCGTCGGCGTTGGCTGGATGGGCGGCGAAGGATCCGGCAAGGAGGACGCGCGACGCCGGGCGGCGATGATCCAGCCCGGAGAGATCATCAGCCGTGCTGAGCTGTGGCCGAGGCTGGATCCCGAGTGTCAAAAGGAGGGCGAAAGCACCACTCACGTCTCGGTCGCCGACCAGTTCGGCAACGTGGTCGCTCTCACCCAGACTCTGAGTCGGTCCTTCGGCGCCAAGGTCGCCACACCGGGCCTCGGCTTCTGCTACAACAGCCTGCTCGAGTCGTTCAATGTCGACAAGCCGCAGTGCCCGGGCTACTTGCAGCCGCGGCAGGTCTGCTCCAACGACATGGCCCCGACCATCGTGCTCGAGAATGGGCGTCTGCTGGCCGCGTTCGGGACTCCCGGCAGCAGCCGCATCGCGTCCATCACAGCGACGATCGTCAGCAATCTCGTCGACCGGGAGATGGGTCTCGCCGAGGCTGTGGCGGCGCCGCGGATCCTCTGGGGAGGCACGAACAACAGGCGGGTGTCGATCGAGGTCGTCGAGCCCTTCACCGAGGATGACGTCGCCGCGCTCGAGGCCACGGGCTACGAGGGCATGACCGCGCTGCGTTTTCCGGCCCCGGCCGACGACACCGCGGTCAACTTCGGCGGTGTGAACATCGTCGGCTACGATGCGTCCGTCGGCGCCTACGTCGGCGTCGTCGATCCGCGCCGCGGTGGGCTCGCCGAAGGACCGCGGGTGGTGGCCCCGAGGTGAGGGGCACGCCGCGCCCCATCGATCCTGCCGCGCTACACTTCGGCGCGCCATGATTCGATCGATTCGTCCTTTCCCCGCGTGGTCTCTGTTTCTGGCGGCAGCCGCGGTCCAATGCTCGCTCGGCGGCTGCTCGTCGGCCGAGCCGGGGATGGGATCCGACGCCGCGGCGGCGCCGCTTCAAGCGGTCGCGGCTCACTCCGACTACGGCATGGTGGCCACCGGCTCCCCGGAGGCGACGCGGGCGGCGGTCGAGATCCTGGAGCGCGGCGGAAACGCGGTCGACGCCGCGGTGGCGGCGGCGATCATGCTCAGCGTTGCCGACACCGACGGCTCGGGGCTCGGCGGCATGACCTACCTGGTCCTCCACCTCGCCGACGGGCGCGATCTGGTCATCGACGGATCGCCGCCGGCGCCGGTGGGCGTCGTGCCCGCGGAGCTCCTCGCGCTGGAGCTGGAGGGGCGCCTGTTCGGCCACAAAACCGTGGCGGTGCCCACCACCCCTGCCGTGCTCGAGCTGGCGCGCTCGCGCTACGGAACCCTGCCCATGGCCGAGCTCATCGCACCCGCGATCGGGGTCGCCGAGCAGGGCTACCTCCTGAGCCCCATCCAGATCACCTGGACGCACCGCTACATGGAGCAACTGCTGGCCTCCACCTACCTGCGGTTCGTCGCGATGGAGGACGGGCGTACGGTGGGCAGACCCGGTGACCGCCTGTGTCGGCCGGCGCTGGCCGCGACCTTGCGGCGGCTGGCGGCCAGAGGAATCGCCGACTTCTACCGCGGCGGCGTCGCCGATACCATCGAGCGCGACATGATCGCCCACGGAGGTTTTCTCCGCAAGCCGGACCTCGCGGCGCTGCGGGTTCGGGAGCGTCCGGCCCTGCGCACCACCTATCGCGCCTTCGACGTGCTGAGCTTCCCCCCGCCCGGCGGCGGCTGCCGCGTCACCGGAGCGCTCAACGTGCTCGAGCACTTCCCGAGCTCGCTGCTGGCGACGGACTCCGTCGAGCGCCTCAACCTGCTGGTGGAGGCCTTCCGCATCGCCAACGCGGGCGACGCCGCCCTGTCCGCAGTGCTTCCCAACGGCTCGCACGCCCTCGACGGCTGCATCGACGCCACCGAGGCTGCGGCGCTCGCGCGCCTGATCGAGATCGGCCGCGTGATCCCGCCGGAGCGGCTGGAGAGCGGCGGCGACCCGCGGTGCGCGAAGTTCGGCGAGAGCACCACCCAGATCTCCGTCATCGACCAGTACGGCAACGTCGTCTCGCTGACCCAGACCCTGGGCCGTTCCTACGGGGCTGCGGTCATGGCGCCGGAACTCGGATTCCCCTACAACGACTTCCTGGAGACCTTCAACTTCTCACACCCCGACTGCCCGAACTACCTCCGTCCGCGCATCGTCCTCCCGACGCCCATGGCGCCGACCATCGTGCTCCGGGACGGAATCCTGGTCGCGGCCCTGGGCAGCGGCGCCAGCAACCGGATCCCGCACATCATCACTGGGACCATCAGCAATCTCGTGGACCGCGGCATGGACCTCCCGTCGGCGGTAGCGGCTCCGAGAATCCTGTGGGGCGGCACCGTCGAGCAGGAACCGAGGGTGCTGATGGAAATCGCGGGACCGCTGAGCGAAGCCGATGCCGACGCCCTTCTCGGTCTCGGTTACCCGACCCTGGACCGCGTCCGGTTCCCGGCCGATGCGCTCGCCCTCGCGAGAATGGGCAGCATCAACGCCGTCGGCTCCGACCCTGTTCGGGGAGGGTTCGTGGGCGTCGGGGATCCCAGACGATCAGGAGTGGCCCTCGGGCCGAGGGTCATCGCCGAGCGGCACGGGCCGCAGTGACCGCGGTGGAGCCCTGCGCCGGATGAGCTTCCGACGTGCATTCCGTGGCCGGGCGCTGGCCGGTGCCCTGGTGCTCGGGCTCGCGGCCGTCGTCTCCAGCAACGGCTGCAGTAGCGGTGCGTCCCGACCGCGGGGCAAGCCGGTACCGCTCTACACCTTCGAGGCCCGATCCGATCTCGGCATGGTGTCGTCCGGCTCGCTCGAGGCGACGCGCGCCGGGGTTGCGATCCTCGAGCAGGGCGGCAACGCGGTGGATGCGGCGGTGGCCGCGGCCTTCGCCCTGGGAGTGTCGGACCCGGGCGGCTCCGGGCTCGGCGGGTTCACCTACATGCTGATCGTGCCGCGGAACGGCGCGGCGATCGCGATCG
>DATIVB010000464.1:0-1530 GCA_035466375.1 Chondromyces sp. | reverse complement strand
CACCAACCCGAGGCGCCGAGGCCAGCCGTGCGCCGCGACCGCCGCCACGGCGAGCGCCCGCGCCCCGGGCACCACGCCGCCGACGGCGAGGCCGGGAGCCCCGCGCTCGAGCTCAACGGCGAGCGCGCTCAGATCGGGAAGGGGATACCTCGCCACGTCACCACCATGCAACCCTCAGCACTCTCCCGTGACGGAGCGACCGCCCATCGTTAGAACGTTTCAACGTTAGACGTTCGAACGTTCGAACGTGGAGACGGCCCTCACACCATCTTCAGCAGGTGCCCCATCTTGTTCTTCTTGGTCTCGAGGTAGAGCCGGCTGCTGTCGTTGGGAGGCACCTCGAGCGGCACGCGCTCGACGACCTCGAGGCCGAAGCCGCGCAGGGCGGTGTACTTCTTCGGGTTGTTGGTCATCAGCCGCAGGCGGCGCGCGCCGAGGTCGACCAGGATCTGGGCCCCGGTCCCGTAGTCGCGCGGGTCGGCCTTGAAGCCGAGGTGGAGGTTCGCCTCCACCGTGTCCTCGCCGCCGTCTTGCAGCTCGTACGCGCGCAGCTTGTTGAAGAGGCCGATGCCGCGGCCCTCCTGCAGCAGGTACAGCAGGATGCCCGAGCCCTCCTCGGCGATGCGCGTCATGGCGGCCTCGAGCTGGGCGCCGCAGTCGCAGCGCCGGGAGGCGAAGACGTCGCCGGTCAGGCACTGGGAGTGGACGCGCACCAGCACCGGCTCGGCGGGATCGATGGCGCCCATCACCAGCGCCACGTGCTCCTCGCCGGTCACCCGGTTGCGGTAGCCGTAGATGCGGAAGTCGCCGGCGTCGGTCGGCAGGGCCGGCCCCGCCACCCGCTCGACGAGATTCTCGTTCCGCATGCGGTGCGCGATCAGGTCGGCGACGGTGAGGATGCCGAGGCCGTGCTCGGCCGCGAACTCGCGCAGCCGCGGCAGGCGCGCCATCTGCCCGTCCTCGTCCATGATCTCGCACAGCACGCCGGCGGGGGTCAGCCCGGCGATCCGGGCGAGGTCCACCGAGGCCTCGGTGTGGCCGGCCCGTTTCAGGACCCCGCCGCGCCGCGCCCGCAGGGGGAACATGTGGCCCGGCCGGCGCAGGTCGCCGGGCCTGGTCTCGGGGTCGATCAGGACCTTCACCGTGGCCGACCGATCATGGGCCGAGATGCCGGTGGTGGTGCCGACGCGCGCCTCGACGCTGACCGTGAAAGCGGTGCCGTGGCTGGAGGTGTTCTTTTCGACCATCAGCGGCAGCTCGAGCTCGTCGCAGCGGTCCGCGGTGAGCGACACGCAGACCAGGCCGCGCCCGTGCCGCGCCATGAAGTTGATGGCCTCGGGCGTGACCTTGTCGGCCGCGAGGATGAGGTCGCCCTCGTTCTCGCGGTCCTCGTCGTCGACGACGATGATCTGCTCGCCGCGGGCGAGCCGTTCCACCGCCTCTTCGACGGTCAGAAACCCTGTTTCCGCACGATCGCTCATTGACGGACTCCGGGCGCCGTTCGCGACGCCGAGCCCGCATAGTAGCCCG
>DATIVB010000463.1:0-2371 GCA_035466375.1 Chondromyces sp. | reverse complement strand
GGCGTAGAGGAACGCGGTCACGGTGTGGATCGAGACCGCCCACGGGATCGACAGCAGGATGATCGGTTTGAGCCAGCTCGGCGGCGGCTCCTCGCGCCGCTCCGCCGCCAGCGTGAAGTGGCTGATGACGATGTTGAGCAGCAGGTAGCCGCCGAGGGCGACCGTGTCCCAGAACATCATCGAGTGCGGCGTCGGATGGAGGAACACATTGAGGATCCGGTTGGGCATGCCCATGTCGACGAAGATGAAGAGCATGCACATGATGACCGCGGAGATGGCGAGGAACTCGCCGAGGATGGTCATCTTCCCGAAGGCCTTGTAGTTGTGGAGGTAGTAGGGCAGGACGACCATGACCGCCGAGGCCGCGACGCCGACCAGAAAGGTGAACTGCGCGATGTAGAAGCCCCATACCACGTCGCGGCTGAGGCCGGTGATCGTCAGGCCTTCGCTGAACTGCCAGAACCAGCAGCCGACCCCGGCGCCGATCACCACCAGGAGGCCGAAGATCCAGCGCCAGTCAATCTTGCTCCCCGAGAGCGCCTTCTCAAGCATGGCCACCCTCCTCCACGAAGACCTCGGCGGCAGGAGCGATCTCCATCAGGGTCCGCGGGTCCTCGACGATGTAATAGATCTCCGGCTGGGTCCCCAGACCGGGCTTGCGGCGGATGGCGAGGTGCTCGGTCAGGAGGCGGCGGACCTCCGACTCCGGGTCATTGAGGTCGCCGAACACGATCTCCCCGTTGGGGCAAGCCGCCACGCAGGCGGGCTCCTCGCCGCGCGCCAACCGCTCGTCGCAGAAGGTGCACTTCTCGACCACGCCTCGCATCCGGGTCGGGTACGACTGCACGTCTACCCCGGCCAGGTTGGGCGCCTTGCGCGGGTCCTTCCAGTTGAAGCTGCGTGAGCCGTAGGGGCAGGCCACGACGCAGTAGCGACAGCCGATGCAGCGGTGCCAGTCCATCATGACGACGCCGTCCGAAGCCCGCTTCCAGGTCGCCTGGGTCGGACACACGCGGGTGCAGGGCGGGTTGTCGCAGTGGTTGCACAGGAGAAGGGTCGGCTTCCCCTTGAGGTCCTCCCGAACGTAGTGGAACTCCTCGGAGTGGAAGGCGGTCTCGAAGGGCTCGGTCCAGATCCACTTGACCTCGTTCTTGGCGTCGTCGCCGAAGTCGGGGACGCTGTGGGCACGGTGGCAGGCCTCGACCACGGTCTCGAACAGGGTGTCGTCCTTGGCGAACTTGCGCAGGTCGATCACCATCGCCAGGCGCTTGCCGGTGGTCGCCGGCGGCTCGTGCTCCGCCTTCTCCGAGGCCCTGGAGCTGAGCGCGGCGGATCCCGCCACACCGGCGGCCGACAGCCCTGCGAGCTTGAGAAATCCTCGACGGTTGCTCTTCATCACGGGCCCACCTCCGGTTCGACGTGGCAGGTCCAGCAGTAGGGCTGGACCGCGGTGTAGTCGTGGCACGAGTCGCAGAACTGCGCCTTGTTGGAGTGGCAGCTCATGCAGGTCTTCTGCAGGCTCATCTCGTGCTCCTGGCCGGTGAGCTCGCTGATGTAGACCCGCTGGTTGTCGCGCACGACCGTGTCCCGCCACCGGTCGAGCAGCTCCATGTGGTTGGAGCGCATGTAGTCCTTGGCCTCGACGCACTGGGTGGCACCGTTGGGCGGCATCTGCAGCTCGGGCGCGTCAGACGGCTCGGCACTGATCGCGTTGTACCACAGGGGTGATGTCGCCAGGACCACGAAGACGGCGAGGCCGGCGACGATCTTGCTGGCGTCATACATCGGCCTGCTCCTCCTTTGCGGGCTTCAGCGGCAGTCCTCTGATATCGGTCTCACGCTCGTTCTCGCCCTCCATGATCAGAGCGTTGCCGACCAGCTCGTGGATGCCGGCGACCTCGACTCCGGGCGCCCAGTAGTTGGCGAGCGGCGGCAGGGTGGCGCGGTCGATGGCGCAGATGCAGGTCATGAGGTTGACGTCGTGGTGGTCGCGGACCCAACGCAGCGCGTTGCCCCGCGGCAGGCCCCCGCGCAGCCGCATCTCCATGTTCTCGTCGTTGCCCAACCCGGCGCCGCCGGCGCAACAGAACGTGTGCTCGCGGATCGTGTTCTCGGGCATCTCGTAGAAGTGGTTGCAGAAGCTCTTGAGGACGTAGCGCGGCTCCTCGAGGAGGCCCACCGCTCGCGCCGGGTTGCAGGAGTCGTGGAAGGTCACCCGGTACTTGTCGTTGCGGCTCTTGTCGAACTTGAGCTTGTTGTGGCGCAGGAGGTCGGAGGTGAACTCGCAGATGTGCACCATCTTGGTCGAGGCCGCGTTCGAGAAGACCGTGCCGGTGAAGGGCGACTTCGGCATCTCGAGGAAGTCGGCCGG
>DATIVB010000462.1:0-4132 GCA_035466375.1 Chondromyces sp. | reverse complement strand
GCGACCTCGTAGCCGGCCCGGTTGAGGGTGCTCTCGAGGTGCAGGGCGGTGACGCCCTCGTCCTCGAAGATGAGGATCTTCTCAGACGCCATCGTCGCGGTGTCCCGACCCGAGACGGACGGTGCTTTGCTGCATCGGCTTAGGACCACGGTACAACGATTCGGAACCGCTGTCACCCTGAAACGGGGCTGCGGGCGCCGGAGCCCGGAGAGGCCGCCGGGAGGTGCGGCGCAGAACCCCCGATCTCAGAACTCTAGAATTCGGAGGAGAGTCAAATCCCGACCCGGGAGGTGGGGCGATCCGTCCTCGAGGTGGTACCATCGAGGGTGATCCCAGCCGCTGGAAGGGTTTCAGCGTCGGTAATCGCGGATCCGAGGTGAACGTCCCGTGCCAGACACGCCACGGAGAATTCTCGTCGTCGAGGATGAGAGCGTCGTTGCCAGCGACGTGCAGAGTTGCATCCGGAAAACCGGACACGAGGTGGCCGGCTGGGCGACGGATGCCGGGGAGGCGGTTTCCCTGGCGGAGTCGACCTGCCCCGATCTCGTGTTGATGGACATCCGTCTCGGCGGCGGTGACGACGGCATCACCGCGGCACGGAAGATCCGGGAGCGGTTCGACATCCCGGTGGTTTTCCTCACCGCCTTTGCGGACGACGAGACCCTGGGCCGGGCCAAGGCCGTGGGGCCCTTCGGGTACATCCTCAAACCATTTGACGCGACCGATCTGAAGATCGCCATCGAGATCGGGGCCAGCAAGCACGAGTTCGACCGCCGGATCAACGAGGCCAACCGGGCGCTTGAAGAGGAGACCGAGTTTCTCAACGCGCTCTTCGAGACGATCCCTGCGTCGGTGATGGTCGTCGACCGGGACAGCAAGATCCGCATGGTCAACAGCGCCCTTCAACGCGACTTCGAGGCTGCGCAGAAAACGGTGATCGACGTCTGCCCGGGTGATGCGCTTTCCTGCCCTCGCGCCGTCAACCAACCGTCCGCCTGCGGCACCCTCGACGAATGTCTGAGGTGCCAGCTGCGGCCGACCATCACCGAGGGGCTGGCCGGCGTGAAGATCGATCGCCGGCGCTGCCAGTTCACCTATCAGGCGGACGACGAGACGCGGGAGCTGACGCTGCTGGTGTCGACCACGCCGCTCGACCACGGCGGCGAGCGCCTCGCGATCGTCATCCTCGAGGACATCACCGAGCTCAGCGGGCTGCGCAAGGCGATGCAGTCGGGAGAGGTCTTCGCGGGGATCGTCGGCGGCAGCGAGGGGATGCAGCGGGTGTTCGAGAGCATCCGTGAGGTCGCCGACGCCGAGGTCCCGGTCGCCATTCTCGGGGAGAGCGGGGTCGGCAAGGAGCTGGTGGCGCGGGCGGTCCACGATCACGGACCGCGGGCGCGGAAGAACTTCGTTACGGTAAACTGCGGCGCGCTGCCCGAGAGCCTCCTCGAGAGTGAGCTCTTCGGCCACGTCAAGGGCGCGTTCACCGGCTCGGTGAAGGACCGCAAGGGGAGGTTCGAGCTCGCCGACGGCGGGACGATTTTCCTCGACGAGGTGGCCGATCTGACGCCGGCGACCCAGGTCAAGCTGCTGCGGGTCCTGCAGGAGGGGACCTTCGAGCCCGTGGGCAGCGACCGGACCCGGACCGTCGACGTGCGGGTCCTCAGCGCCACCAACAAGAACCTCCAGGAGGAGGTCCGCGCCGGCCGATTCCGCGAGGACCTCTTCTACCGCCTGTGCGTGGTGCCGCTGCAAGTGCCGCCGCTGCGCGAGCGGACCGCCGACATCCCGATGCTGGCGGAGCACTTCCTGCGGCGGATGTCCGCGTCGTCGGGTGGCCGTAAGGCTTCGATCGCGGATGACGTGACCAAGGCGCTCATGGAGTACCGCTGGCCGGGAAACGTGCGCGAGCTGCAGAACGTGCTCCAGTTCGCGTGGATCAAGTGCAAGGGCGACGCCATTCGCCTCGAGCACCTGCCGCCGAACCTGCGGATGGCGCAGGTGCAGGCTGCAACCAGTATCAAGCGCCGTCCCGGCCTGACGGTCGAGTCCATCACGGCCGCCCTCGATGAGACCGGCGGCAACAAGACCGAGGCCGCCAAGCGCCTCGGCGTGTCCCGGGCCACCCTCTACCGGTTCCTCGACCAGGTCTCGATGTAGGCGGCGGAGAGCATCGCGTTCGCCGTGCCCCGACGCGACGACTGCGGACCCTTCAGGTTCCGCCTCCAACGGAAATCGGGGATTTCGCAAGAGGCTCACGCTTCAACGTTCGAACGTTTGGCTCATCCGGAATTGATTGTGATGCGGAAGTCGGTGAGACCTGCGTCCGAGTCCGCGTCCGAGTCCGCGTCCGAATGACAGCGACAGGAGCCAGGATCGGTGTCCAGTGACAGTGGCAGAAGACAGTGACAGTCTCAGTGACAGTCTCAGTGGCAGTTTCAGTGGCAGAGGGCCGCGTCCGTGGCAGCGACCCGGGCAGCGAGCAGGCGGCGCGACCGCGGCATGGCCGCCTCCGGGTCGTTCGGATCCAGGGATAGCCGGTGGGGCGGCCGGAGTCAAGGGCTGTGCTCGCGCGCCCGCGTGGACGCTGTCGCTGTCCACTGCGGCTGCCACTGACTGCGGCCACTGCAGCTGCCACTGCCACTGCCCCGGAAGCTGTTGACCCCGTGGACCTGCACCGCCGCATGCTCACCGGGTGGGTGGGTGGAAATCCGAAATCCGAAATCCGAGATCCGAAATCCGAAATGGGCGGGTGGGCGGCATTCCCAATTCCTAATTCCTAATTCCTAATTCGAGCCGCGGCCATCCCAAGTTTTCTGGATGAGCCGAAAGTTCTAACGTTCGAACGTACAGACGTCCCGAAAGAAACGGGCCGGCCCCCGGGGAACCGGCCCGCTCCGTCGCTCCGTCGGGTGGTCTACGGCATTTTCAACCCCCGCTCCGGCCGGCTGAGGTCGTGGCACCACGAGCAGTCGAACTTCTTGTCCTTGACGTGTTTGTCGTGGTTCTCGAAGAAGCCCTTGGACGTCTTGTAGCCGTGGCATTGCACACAGAGCTCGCCGAGCGGCGCCTTGAGTGCGTACCCGAGCTCGCCCTGGAGATCCATCCGTGCGTTGCTGCCGTGACAGTCGTCGCACTGCAGCGCCTGGCCCGAAGGGCTGACCTCGTGGTTGAGCATCTGGAAGGTGTCGGTCTCGACCCACTCGTAGGGCTCGTTGGGATCGAGGCCCATGTTGGCGAGCCCCTGCCGGGTGGCGGCGTCGGCGTCGGCCGAGGCGAAGAAGACGCTCGTGTCGAGCGCGATCAGCTGTCCGGTCGAGGTCGCCATCGGCTGTTGGGCGGTCTTGTACTTGAAGGCGTAGAGCTTGCTGTCGGGGTCATCGGCGCCGCCGAGGGGCCGCGAGGTCGGGTAGCGTCCGGTTTCCGGGTCGATCACGGCGACATCCCCGAGCAGGGCGTTGTGGTTGAGGCGGTTCCAGAAGCGGTACTCGGGCACGAGGTCGTTGGCCTTCTCCATCACCGGGTGGAAGGGCGGCGCCGTGCTGTGGCTGTCGAGCCAGGTCCGGTAGACCTCGGTGGCCTCGGTGGCCGCGCTGTCGCCGGCGTCCTTGGCGTAGATCGGGATGTGGCAGGTCTGGCACGCCACCCGGGCCGTGTGGCGGTCGATGAAGGAGCCCTCGTGCTCTCCGGCCGCCATGTCGGCGTGGCAGTTGCTGCACTCGATGGTGACGGCCGAGTCGGTGGGCCGGAGATCGGAGCCCCTGCCCGCCACTTTGTGGTCGGTGAAGGTGTGGCAGCTCTGGCACTCCAGGTCGGCGCCTGTGGTCGCCATGTGAACATCGAAGGCCGCATCCGAGGTGTTGCCGTGCGCCAGCGTGAGATCGCCGCGCTTCACCGCGTCGCCGCCGCCGGCTTTGGCGTGGCACTGCAGGCAGTTTGACCTCACCGGCCGGTGCACGGTGCGCGCCGCCTCGTCCATGGTGAGGCCCATCGCGGCGGTGTCGGGGACGAACGATCCGTCGACTTTCCTGCGGCGGTAGTCCTTCTGGTGGCAGAGCATGCAGTCGATGTTCTGCAGCTGCTCCGGTGTGGCCTCTTCCTCGGGCAGGGCGCCGAGGCCGACATGGCAGCT
>DATIVB010000461.1:0-9354 GCA_035466375.1 Chondromyces sp. | reverse complement strand
CGGCCGCGCCCGCTTCCAGCGCGAGGCGGAGTCCTGGATCGCCCTCGGCCTCCACCCGAACATCTGCTGCGCGTACTACCTGCAGGAGATCGGCGGCATGCCGCGGCTCTTCATCGAGTACGTGGACGGCGGCGACCTCAACGACTGGCTCAAGCGCGATTCCCGCGCCGCGCTCGAGGACCGGCTCGACCTCGCGATCCAGATCGCCGGCGGGCTCGACTACACCCACACCTTCGCCTGGACCGACGACCACGGCGCCGAGCACAGGGGGCTGGTGCACCGCGACATCAAGCCGGCCAACGTGCTGCTGACAAGCGACGGCACCGCCCGGGTCACCGACTTCGGCCTGGTCCGCGCGCACGCCGCCGCGGCGGAAGGGGCCGACGACGTCCGCGAGCTGCTGGAGCCCCGGCTGCCCGACGGGGGGCGTCCGCAGGACAGCGTCGCCACCGGCACGTGGCAGACGGTCACGGCGGCCGGCGGATTGGTGGGGACCCCACCGTACATGGCGCCGGAGCTGTGGCGTCAGGCGCAGCGCGGCACGGTCGCGTCCGACGTCTACGCCTACGGCTGCCTTCTGTACGAGCTCGTGTGCGGCCGGCGGCCCTTCGTGATGACCGCCGACTCGGCGTCGCGCACCCGTGAGGCGCACCTCGGTGCCCTCATGCGCATGCACCTCCGCGACGAGCCGCCCGATCCGCGCCGCCTCGATCCGGAGGTCGACGATGACCTTGCCGCGCTGATGGTCACCTGCCTCGCCAAGCGGCCGGATCGGCGCCCGGCGTCCTTCGCCGAGCTCCGCGGCGCCCTGGTCGAGGCCTACCACCGGGTTGCGGGCCGGGCCTACCCACGCCCCGAGCCGCGGCGCACCCAGCTGCTCGCCGACTCGCTCAACAACCGCGGCGCCTCCTTCGTCACCTTGGGCCTCGAGGAGCGCGCCGCCGCGAGCTTCCGCGAGGCGCTGGCGGTCGAGCCGGGCCACCTCGAGGCGGTCTTCAACTCGAGCGTCCTGGAGTGGCGCCGCGAAGGCCTCACCGACGCCGAGCTCGAGCGCCGCCTCGGCGAGGCCGCGGGGGCTGGAGGGGGCTCGGCGCGCGCGGCCCTGCTGCTGGCGCGCCTGCGGCTGCTGCTCGACCGGCCCGCAGAGGCCCTCGAGGCGCTCGACGGCGAGGCCGCGCCCTCCGGCGAGGGCCTGGCGGCGCGGCGGGCGCGCGGGCTGGCGCTGCTGGCAGCGATGCGGTCCTCGTCCGAGCCCGCCGATCCGGGACCGGTCCGCGAGCTGCTGCGCGGGGTCGTCGAGGCGAGCCCCTCCGACCTCGCGGCCCTGATCGGCCTCGCCGAGGCCGCGGCCCACAGCGGCGACCACGAGGTGGCGGATGGGGCGCTGGCGGCCGCCCGCTCGCTCGACCGCGACCTGCCCGAGTCGCTCGCGGACGCCGCCGATGCCCGTCTGCCGGGGCACCGGCTGGCGTGGTCGGCCGAGCACCGCGCGCCGGTGCTGTGCCTGCACCCGGCGTCCGGCGGGCAGCTGCTGGTGCGGACCGGCGATGCCGAGCTCGTGGTGTGGGCGGGCGAGGACGAGCTGCCGGCGCGCCGCGTCGAGCTCGAGGGGCCGGCGCGGCCCGGGCGCTCGATCGCGGTGGCGGACGGGCTCGTTCTGGCGTGCTCCGAGAGCGGGCCGGTGGCAGTCTTCGATCTCGGCGAGGGGCGCCGGCTGCGCAGCTTCCGGCCCCACCCGGGCGTCGCGACCTGCCTCGCGCTGTCGCCTGACGGCACACTGGCGGCGAGTGGGGGATCCGACCGCTGCCTGCGGATCTGGAACACCGAAAGCGGCGAATGCGAGCGCACCCTGCAGGGCCACACGGCCTTCGTCAGCGGTCTGGCGTGGCACCCGACCGGGCCCTGGATCGTGACCGCGAGCGCCGATTCAACGGCGAGGGTGTGGAACCTCGAGCAGGGGCGCTCGGTGCACGTCCTCGAGGGGCACCACGGGCCGCTGCGCGGGGTGGCGCTCGCGGGCGGCGGGGAGCTGGTCCTGACCGCCGGGCAGGACGGCGTGGTCGGCGTCTGGGAGCTCGCCGGCGGAGGCCGGCTCCGCACCCTGCGCGGCCACCGCGGCGCGGTGACCGCGGTCGCCGAGCACGCGGGCACGGTCGCGTCCGGCGGCGAGGACGGCACGGTTCGCCTGTGGCGGCTCGACAACGGCGAGTCGCTGCGCGTGCTGCGGCTCGCGAGCCCGATCCAGGACCTGGCATTCACGGCGGAGGGCCGGGCGATCGTCGCGGCGCACGGCTCCAGGGTCAGCCGGCTGGCGCTGCCGCAGCCTGTGGCCTCGCGGCTGCCGCTGGCCCTCGCCGAGAGCGCGGCCTCGGGCGAGCTCGCCGAACGCGAGCGCGAGTTCCAGGAGCACTTCGGGAAGGCGCTCCGCCTCGTCGAGGCGGGCCGCATGGACGAGGCGGTGGCGCCGATCCGGGCGGCGCGCGCGGTCGAGGGCTACGAGCTCGCCGGCGAGGCGCTCGAGCTGTGGAGCACGGTGCTGGCGTACTTCCCGAAGCGGGAGCTGCGGGCGGTGGTCGAGATCAGGCGCCTTGCCAGCGGTGCGAGCCCGGGCACCGCCTGTGCGATGGCGCCGGACGGCTCGGCGTGCTTCGCGGGCGACGAGGAGGGTGTGCTGCGCCGCCTGCTCACCGCGACCGGCGACGAGGTCTTCGCGGTGCCGGCGCACGACGGGGGCCTGAGCTCGCTTGCGGTCAGCTCGGACGGCGAGCTCCTGGCGAGCGCCGGCCGCGACGGCGCGGTGCGGGTGTGGCGCGCCGCCGACGGCCGGAGGCTTTTCGCCTTCGAGGCGGACGGCGGCCCCGTCCGGGCGGTGGTCTTCGCGGCCGGCGACCGGGCGGTGATCGCGGCCGGCGACGATGGTTCGGTGCGGCTGTGGCGGCTCGACGAGACGGCGCGGCCGGAGCTCCTCGGAGAGGGCGGCGACGCGCTGACGGCCCTCGCCCTGTCTGCCGACGGCCGCCGCCTCGTCGACGGCGGCTGGGGCGGGGTCACGGTGTGGGACGTGCGCCGGCGTGCCGAGCTGCGACGCCTCGACGGAGGGGAGGGCGCGGTCCGCGCCGTCGCGATCGGCCCGGACTGCCGGCTGATGGCCTGCGGCGGAGACGACGGGGTGGTGCGGCTGTGGGAGATCGAGAGCGGCCGGCCGCTGCGCACCCTCGCCGGTCACGGGGACGCCGTCCAGGCGGTGGCCTTCACCCCCGACGCGCGCTTCCTGCTGTCGGCTTCCAGGGATGCCGCGATCCGGGTGTGGGACCTGCGCACGGGTGCCGCGGCCCGCGTCGTCAGGGGCCACGCGGGGGCCGTCGCCGGCGTGGCGGTGTCCCGCGACGGCGGCACCGCGGTCTCCGCCGGGGCGGACGGCGGCTTCCGTCTGTGGTTTCTCGACTGGGAGCCGGAGCTGCCCGAGCACGGGCTCTGGGACGACCGCGTGCGGCCCTTTCTCGAGGTGTTCCTGCGGCGGCGGGAGGGGGCGGCGGGTGGGGCGCCGGCGTGGAGCGATCGCGATCTCGAGGAGCTGCTCGCCGACCTGGGCCGGCGCGGCTTCGGGTGGCTCGGCCGGGAACGGGTCGGACAGGAGCTCGAGCAGCTCACGCGCCGCCGCCACGAGCGCCGCGAGGAGGAGCAGGACCGGAGCCGCGAGCAGGCCCGGCGCCGGGCCCGCCAGGTCCAGATGGCGCCGCTGCGGGAGGTCGTCGGTGGGCTCGGGCGCAACGCCGGCCTCAAGGTGGCCGGGGCGGCCGGGGCGGTCATCCTCGTCCTGGCGTTGCTCGCCGGCCTGCGGACCCCGGGCGGCGCGGTGGGGTTCAGCCGGCTCCACCGCGACCTCGCCCTCGAGGTGCAGGCGCGGGGGATGCGCCTCGAGCGGGGGACCGTGCACGCCTACCGGCAGGCGCCGACCGGGGTCATCGAGGACTGCGGCGCGGAGGTTTTCTCCGACTTCGTCGACGTGGCGGTCGAGGCCGAGCGCTTCCAGCCGCCGGGCTCCGACCCCGGGACCGGAACGGACGAGCGGTTCCGGGTCCGCTACACCAACGCCGTCGGCTGCGTCGGCAAGCTCGGCGACGCGGACCTGGCGGGGCGCATCCTCGAGCGCGCCCGGCGCGGGCTGCACCCCCATCGCTTCGAGGACCTTCTCGGCGTGCTGGTCCGCACCGGCGCGGCGCGCGAGCCGGTGGTCTCGAGCTCTCTCGGCCACCCTTCCGAAACCGTCCGCCACCTCGCCGCCCTGACGCTCGTCTTCGGCGAGGGCGGTGGCCGCACGCCCCGCCTGCTCGAGGCTCTTGAGGGCGGTGATGACCGCGAGGTCGAGGCTGCGAGCTCGGTGCTGTACGAGCTCCTCTGCAATGGGGCCGTCGACGAGGACGGGGCCTTCGAGACCGTACGCGCGCTCGCCCAGAGCATCGACCCCGCGGTGCGCCGCAGCGCAGTGCGAGCGTTGGCGGTGTTCGAGGACGAGGCGCCGGTGCGGGAGGTCCTGGCGGCGGCGCTCGAGGACTCCGATCCGGATGTCGCCGCGGCGGCGCGCGAGGTGCGGGAGATCCTGGAACGCGCCGGCTAGCGTTGTAGACTCGGCGCCGGGGAGGACGATCCATGCAACGGCTGACCGCAGTGCTGATGTGGGCATCGCTGGCGGTGTCGGGCGCGGCGGCGAGCGAGGACGGCGGCCGGCGCCATCTCGGCGCGCCGCTGGTCATCGAAGAGGCGACGCCGATCGCTGCGATCGCCGCCGACCCGGCGGCCTATCACGACCGGGAGCTGAGGATCGAGGGCCGGATCGCCTCGGTCTGCACCCAGGAGGGCTGCTTCATCGAGGTCGTGCCGGCCGAAGGCGGCGAGGGCATCGTCGTCAACTTCCCGGGGCTCCTGCACACCTTCCCGACCGACTGCGCCGGGCTCGAGGCCGTGGTCGAGGGGCGTTTCTACCAGAAGGTCTTCCCACGCGCTCGGGTGGCGCACTGGCAGCACCACTCCTTCCGCCCGGGACAGGCGATCCCCGAGTACTCGCTGGCCCTGCGGATGGACGTGCGCGGCGCCGCCATCGGCGGCGTCCGTGCGGCCCCGCCCGCTCCGGCCGCGATCCGGCCGGCGTCGGCCGACTTCGTGGACCTCGGGCGGACGGACTTCGAGACCGAGGGCCTCGGGATCGGCCGCCGCATGGTCGCGCCGGGCGAGGTGGTGCCGCGGCCCTCCACCGGCGGCAACCGCTGGCTGGTGATCTGCCTCGAAGGTCGGCTTGCAATTCACCGCGCCGACCGTGCCGAGCCGGTCGAGCTCGGGCCCTCGGAGATGAGCTACATTCCCGCCGGGGTCCTGTTCGACGTTCGTAACCCGGGCGGCGCCGAAGCGGCCGTGTCGATGATCTACGTGCGCCAGCTCGAGGAGCGGAAGGCCGCCGCCCACTCCCACTGAGTCGCAACGACGATTGCCGAGGTCGAGCGTGGCCCAGGCCCGGAACCCGGGCGCGGGAGCGCCCGTAGTACCCTTGGCGGCACATGAGGACGAAGGACTGGTTTCGCGAGGCCGAGCGGCGGCTCAGTACGTCGATGGACGACTTCGGCGGGGGCGATCTGCGGCGCCTCTTCGATCGCGATGCCGCGCAGGCCTACGGCGTGGTGACCCGCGGGTACGATCGCACCGACGAGCCCGAGCATTGGCTGTGGCGATATCTCTACCGGGCGCGGATCCTCCTCGTCGGCCTGGCTTCCAAGCTGTCGCCGCCGCGGCGGCTGGTGTTCGCGGCGTGTCTCGTCCTCGCGCTGTGGGGGACGACCAACATCGAGTTCGGCCACATGCCTTCGGTCCGGGTGGGCTTGCTGTCGCTGGCGAGCATCGCCGGTCTGGTCTTCCTGCTGGTGCTCGAGCTCGCTGACCGGGTGGTCGTCCGCGACGAGCTCGAGGTGGCGCGACAGCTGCAGCGCGAGCTGCTGCCGTTCGAGCAGCCGTCGACCGAGGGATACGAGTTCGCCTTCTCCTACCGAACCGCCAACACCATCGGCGGCGACTACTACGACTTCCTGCCGCTGGCGGATGGCCGGTTGGCGATCGTCGTCGGCGACGCCAGCGGCCACGGCATCGCCGCGGGACTGGTGATGGCCATCGCCAACTCGGCCCTCAAGCTCGGCTTCGACGAGAACCCGGACCCTGTATCGTTAGGCCGGCAGGTCAACCGGGCGCTGTGCCGCACCGGCGGCAGCCGCGCCTTCATGACGCTCTTCTGCGGCGTTCTGGAGCCCGCGAGCGGGCGGCTCGACTTCATGTGTGCGGGACACCCCTACCCGCTTCTGAGGCGTGCTACGGGCGAGATCCTCGAGCTCGGCACGGGCGGCCTGCCACTCGGCATCCGTTACGAACGCGAGCCGACTGCCGAACAGGTGCGGATCGAACCGGGCGACACGCTGCTGATGTTCACCGACGGCGTCTTCGAAACCCTCGACGGCGCCGGCGACTCGTTCGGTTTCGATCGGCTGCAGGCGGCCCTGGCGCCGGGCGGCTCGAGCCGCGAGGTGCACGACCGCGTGATCGAGCAGGTGGACGCGTTTCGCGGCGACGAGCCGCTCTACGACGACTGCAGCCTGGTGGTGCTGCGCCGCGAGCCCGCGACCGGTTGAGGCGGGTGGGGGTGCGGCAGCGCGAGACCGGGCTGCTCAGTGCCGGGCCGGTGAGTCGTCGTGGCGGTCGTGCTTTCGCTGGCGCAGGCCGACGATGCGGTGCACGGTGCGCACCAGGTGCTCCGGATCGCAGGGCTTCCCGAGAAAGCCCTCGGGCGGCAGGACCGCGCTGTCGTAGAGCACCTTCCGGAACTCCGGGTGGCCGGTGATGATGCAGATCGGGATCTCGCCGGTGGCGGGGTCGCTGCGCAGCCGCTCGAAGGCCTCGATGCCGTCGGTGCCGGGCATCGAGAGGTCGAGGGTGATGAGGTCGGGCTGCGCCCGCGCCGCCCGCTCGAGGGCCTCGGCGCCGTCCGACGCCTCGAGGGTCGCGGCACCCTCGTCGGAGAGCACCGTGGCGAGAAAGGTGCGGATCTCCTCCTCGTCGTCGACCACCAGGATGCAGGTGCCGCTGAGCTTGCCGACGGCGGCGTCACCGAGGAGCGAACGGTCGTCCATGAGGTCATCTCCCGTGGCGGGGGGCCGCTCTCATCAATATGGGGCCCAACCGGTCGACCCGCCAGCTGATCGTCGACCCCCGGCCCGGCGGTTCGCAGAACCGCACGCTTCGCCTCCGCAGTATATTTGAAGAGTGGACCCGGCAGCGGAGGATTGGCGATGAGCCCGAAGCAACTCGAGCAGCTGGCGCCCGATCTCTGGGTCGCGGACGGTCGGGCCAACGAACGGATGCCGGCCTTCCTGCGCAAGTACGACTTCTCGACCCGGATGACCGTCATCCGGCTGGCCGACGACGCGCTCTTCCTGCACTCGCCGGTGCGCCTGTCGGACGAGCTGCACACCGAGCTCGACGCGATCGGGCGGGTGCGGGTGGTGGTGGCCCCGAACCGGCTGCACCACCTTTTCGCCGGCGACTACCAGGCGGCCTACCTGGATGCAAGGCTGTACGGCGCGCTCGGGCTCCAGCTCAAGCGCAGGGACCTGCGGTTCGCCGCCCTGCTCGGCGACGAGCCACGGCCGGAGTGGAAGGGCCAGATCGAACAGCATCTCTTCAAGGGCGCGCCGTGGCTCAACGAGGTGGTCTTCTTCCACCCCGCGAGCCGCACCCTGCTGCTGACCGACCTCGCCTTCAACGTGCCGGCCGGCAGCACGTGGGGCGTGCCGTGGGTGTCCAGGCTGCTGGGCGTCGAGGGGCGTTTCGGACCGACGCGCCTCGGCCGGCTCGCGATCAGGGACCGCGTGGCCGCGGCGCGCTCGCTGCGCAGGATCCTCGACTGGGACTTCGACCGCGTCACGGTGACCCACGGCGAGGTGGTGGCGAGCGGCGGCCGTGCCAAGCTCGACGACGCGTTCGCATTCCTGCGCGAATAATCGTACGGGGTGGGCGCGTTACGCCGAGGCGGGGAGGGATGAAAATGAAGAGGCTCACAGTTCTCACCGTGATGCTCGCCGTCGCGGCCGTCGCCGCGGCCGGGACCGAGCCGCCGCCGGCCCTCGACGAGCTGGCCACCGCTAAGGGCCCGCTCGTGGTGCACGCCATCGAGCACGCCACGTTCGTCATGCAGTGGAATGGGCGCACGATCGTCGTCGACCCGGTGGGCGGCGCCGAGCGCTTCGCGGCCTTCGCGAAGCCCGACCTCATTCTCATCACCCACATCCACGGCGATCACCTGTCGGTCGAGACCGTGCAGGCGCTGCGCGGCGAGGCCACCGCGATCATCGCCCCCGTGTCGGTGGCGGAGAAGTTCCCGGAGGACGAGCGGGGCGGCATCACCGTGCTCGCCAACGGCGAGGCCACCGACTGGAAGGGAGTGCGGATCGCCGCCGTGCCGGCCTACAACACCACCCCCGAGCGCCTGGGCTTCCACCCCGAGGGCCGCGACAACGGCTACCTGCTCGACCTCGCGGGCACCCGGGTCTACATCTCGGGCGACACCGAGGGCCACGCCGCCATGCGGGCCCTCGAGGACGTGGACGCCGCCTTCGTGTGCATGAACCTGCCCTACACCATGGATGTCGCGGCCGCCGCCGACGCGGTGCTCGCCTTCGCACCGAAGCTGGTCTACCCCTACCACTTCCGCGGCAAGGACGGCATGAGTGATTTGGACGAGTTCCGGCGGCTGGTGGCGGCGAAGCCGGTCATCGCAGTGAGGGTGCTGGATTGGTACTGAAGAGGCCAAGAGGTCAAGGGGTTAAGAGGTGAAGGGTTAAGAGGTGAAGGGTTAAGAGGTGAAGGGTTAAGAGGTTAAGAAGTCAAGAGGTTAAGGGCTGAGCTGGTGACGCTCTCGGTCAGGTGGCCTGTCGTCGCCGTCGTGGATGTCAGGATCAAGCTCGGCGCTGCGCGCTTCACCCTTGACCTCTTCACTCTTGACCTCTTCACCCCGCCTTTGCCTTCGCGTCGTTTTACGGTAGGATATCGGTCCGGCGGCCGCGACTGCGAAAGCCGGGTGTGACCCCATCGTCTAGTCAGGTCTAGGACACCAGCCTTTCACGCTGGCGACACGGGTTCAAATCCCGTTGGGGTCACCATTGCAATTCGTCGGACGAATTGCAGAAGATCATGCACCCGGGGCGGTGCCCACCACACCCGACAGCCTCGCTCTCATCTGTAATTCGCGCAGCGAAGCGGAGCGAATTACCGCACGAACTTGTAGCCCAGCCGGTGCACCGTGATGATGTGCCGCGGGTC
>DATIVB010000460.1:0-9973 GCA_035466375.1 Chondromyces sp. | reverse complement strand
AGGTGCTGCTCGAGCAGCCCACGCTCGCAGTACTCGGCGACCAGGGCCTGGGTCACGGTCGAGGTGCAGAGGTCCTCGCCCTGGCGCATCAGCACCATCGAGCGGATGAGCTCGGGCGACGCCACCGTCCACGCCACCCGCACGCCCGGCGCCAGCACCTTCGAGAACGACGAGGCGTAGATGAGGTGCGGGGCGTCTCCGGCGAGAGCCTTCAACGACGGCAGCGGCTCGCCCGCGAAGCGCAGCCTCCCGTAGGGGTCGTCCTCGAAGATCGGGATTCCGCGCTCGGCCGCCAGCGCCACCAGAAGGCGGCGCCGCTCGAGGCTCATGCAGGCGCCCGAGGGGTTCGAGAAGTCGGGCACGGTGTAGATCAGCTTGGGGCGGCGCCCGGCCTCGGCCTCGGCACGGTCGATGACCTCGGCGAGGCGCTCCACCTGCATGCCCTCGCCGTCGGCGGGCACGAGGGCGAAGCGGGCGCCGGCGTTGCGCAGGCAGTGCACGGTGCCGGGGTACGTCGGCGCCTCGAGGACCACGACGTCGCCCGGGTCGAGCAGGGCGCGCCCGATCAGGTCGACCGCCTGCTGCGAGCCCGACGTGACAAGCACCTCGCCGGCGGCGGGGCGGTAGCCGAGTCGGGTGGCCATCATGTCGAGGATGGCGTCGCGCAGCGGCGGGTAGCCCTCCGAGGCGCCGTACTGCAGCACCGTGCGGCCGTCGCGGGAGAGCACGTCGGCACAGGCCGCGAAGCTCTCGACCGGAAAGGTGTCGGGATCCGGCAGGCCGCCGGCAAACGAGATCATCCCCGGCTGCTGGGTGATGCGGAAAAGCTCACGGATCGGCGACGGCTGCATCTTGTCGGCGAGGGCGGAAAAGCGAAAGGGAGAGTCCAAGCCTGCCTCCATTGTCGGGGGGATTGTACCTGCGCCGGCTGAGCGGAGAAGCAGAGGGGCGGAGGGGCGGAGGGGAAAGGGGGAAGAGGGGCGGAGGGGAAGAGGGGCGGAGGGGAAAAGGGGCGGAGGGGAAGAGGGGAAGAGGGGCGGGCTTTCGGCTCAGCCGGGATCGCGCGATGTGGCGGCTCGTCGATCTCGGGTTCCGAAAACCTCCCGTCGTCAGCTCTTGCCCGGCTCGGGGGCCTCGAGGGACGGCGGGACCTTCACCAGGTCCTCGTCGCGGACCGAACGGGCGAATTCGTCGATCGGCGGCACCACGACCTTGTCGACGTAGGGCGAGAGCATCAGGCGGACCATGGAGCCGTACCCTGGCCGGAAGGAGATCGTGTCGCCGACCGAAAGACCGTCCGGGTTGTCGCCGACGTTGAGCACCGCCAGGTCGCTGCTGGCGCCGGTCAAACGGTAGCGCGTGTCGAGCGGGGTCAGCCCCTGGACCTCGGTGTCGAGCTGGCCGACCGTGACGACCGCGCGAAAGCCGCGCTGGCCGGGCTGGACCTCTTCGTCGTCGAAGGTCTCGAAGGGCGTGATCGAGGCAGTCTCGCCGAGCGGTACCAGGCCCTTCTCGCGCACCTCCACTACCTCCGTCTCGAGGGTGATGGCGTCGTCGCGCAGGCCGGGCAGGGTGCCGCCGTTGACCAGGTCGGTGCCCAGGAACACGGCTTCGCCGATCCGGTAGTGGTTGATGCCGGCCGGCGCCCTGCCCTCGAGCATGAGCGGCAGCACGGCGCTCGAACCGGCCGAGATGAACGGCAGACGGTGCGCGAACTTGAGCTCCAGGAGCTCGCGGTAGAGCACGAGCTGGGTCAGCTGGTCGATGTTCGGGACGACCCCCGAGAGACAGCCCAGGTTGGCGCCGATGCCGATGACCTCGATGTTTTCGAGGCGAAAGGCCCGCTCGTAGAACTCGAGCAGCGATCCCGGCAGGACTCCTTCGCGAAGATCGCCGAGCTCCACCATCACCACCACCCGGTGGATGCGGCCCCGGCGGCGGGCCTCCGCGTCGAGCGCCTCGATCGCCCGCATCTCCGAGTTGAGGCTGACGTCGGCGAGCTCGACGATGTCGGAGATCGCGGGCAGGTGCGGCAGGCGCAGGTACCAGGACTCGAAATTTCCGGTGCCTCGGTCCATCGCGCGGAGGTTGGCGAGCCTCGAGTCCGCCATCGACCGCACGCCGATCCGCCGCAGGGCGTCGAGGGTGTCGACATGCCCGCACAGGACCTTGGTGACGAGGGTCCACGAGGCGCCCCGCTCGGTGAGCCAGGAGTCGATGGTGCGGATGTTGTGCTGCAGGGCGTGCAGGTCGATGGTCACGCGGTTCATGGCCGCTCAGCTCCGGTCGCGGACGAGCCGCATCTCGGCGTACTTGGAGGTGAAGCCGAGGCGCTCGTACAACCTCTTGGCGGGATTCTCGTGCTCGACGTGAAGCTTGACGTCGCCGTCGCACTCGGCGATCGAACGCCCGATCAGCTGCCCACCGACGCCGCGCCCGCGGGTCTCCGGGGCGACGGTCACGAAGAGCAGGATGTGATCGGGAACGTAACCGGACATCCCGGTCTCGAGCATCAGCAGCGCGCCGAGCAGCTGCTCGTCCTCGTGCGCGAGCATCAGGAAGCCGCCGGCGCCCTTGCCGGGAACGAGGCCGTAGTCGAGGGCCGACTGAACGTCGGCCAGCGAATCGTTGTACGGCTTCATGGTTTCGTGAAAGAACGTGGCCACGGTGTCGCGGGGCGCCCAGTCGGGGAAGCCCGAGGCGTCGGTGATCTTGAGGAAGGAAAGTCGGTCGGCTGCGGTTTGTGACATGCTGCGCGCTCCTTTATGCTCGATAGATGATGTTGGTGCGAGACTTCAGGGCGCCGGGTTGTGGGCTCCGAGTATACAGGATCCGGCTGCAGGCGGCCGGCATCGCGGCGGGGGACCGGATCGAAGGCCGGGGCGGGCACCGTGGATAGTCTGGAGCAGCGCTACCTGACCGAGCTGCGCCGCGAGCTGCACCGGGCGGCCGAACCCTCCGGCGGCGAGGCGGAGACGGCGGCGCGCCTCGTCAGCGAGCTCGAGACCCTCGCACCCGACGCGCTCGTCGAGCACCTGGGGGGGTACGGCGTGGCGGCGGCCTTCGACGCTGTCGAGGACGGCCCGACGGTGCTGCTGCGCGCCGACATGGACGCGCTGCCGATCGAAGACGGGGCGGTGCCGGCGGCCCACGCGTCCCGGACTGGCGGGGTCGCCCACAAGTGCGGGCACGACGGCCACATGGCCATCGCCGTCGGAGTGGCGCGGTCGATCGCCCGCCGGAAGCCGCAGCGCGGCCGTTTCGTGGTTCTCTTCCAGCCTGCCGAGGAAACCGGCCGCGGTGCGGCGGCCGTGATCTCCGATCCGGCGTTCGCCCGGCTGCGCCCCGACATCGCGCTGGCGGCGCACAATCTTCCCGGTCACGAGCTGGGGCGGGTGGTGCTCCGTGCTGGGGTCTTCGCCTGCGCCTCGCGCGGTCTCTCGATCGAGCTCGCCGGCGCCACCGCCCACGCGGCCGAGCCGCAGCGGGGCCGCAGCCCGGCCCTGGCGGTGTCGCAGATCGTCGCCGCCTGGACCGGCGCCCGCCAGCTCTTCACCGCCCTCGACGAGTCGGTACAGGCGACCGTCATCCACGCCGCGGTCGGCCGTCCGGCCTTCGGGACGTCACCCGGCGACGGCCGCGTGATGGCGACCCTGCGCGCCGCCTCGAACGAAGCGATCGATGCGCTCGATGCGAGGCTCCGCCACGTCGCCGAGCGGATCGCCGACGCCTGGGAGCTCGATCGATCGTTCTCGGTCGACGAGCCCTTCCCCGCCACGGTCAACCACCCGGAGGTCGTCACCTTGCTGGTCGACACGGCCCGGGCCCTCAACTTCAAGGTCACCGAACCCGATCGTCCCTTCGCCTGGTCCGAGGACTTCGGCCACTTCGGGGACGTCTGCCCGTCGGCCCTGGTCGGCCTGGGTGCGGGCGGCAACGTGCCGGCCCTCCACCACCCGAGCTACGACTTCCCCGACGCGCTCATCCCCTACGGCGCCGCGCTGCTGGAGGCGGCGGTCCGCGGCTGGCTGGATCGCCGTGGCTGAGCTTCCGTCGCCGTACCACGGTTCGTGGATCGAGCTCAGCGGCTCGGCCCTGCGTTCGAACCTGCGCTTCCTGCGTCGGCTGGTCGGCCGCCGGACCGAGATCGCTTCGGTGGTCAAGGGCAATGCCTACGGGCACGGCATCGAGGCCTTCGTGCCCCTGGCCGAGCGCTGCGGTGTGCGCCGCTTCGCGGCTTTCTGCGCCTCCGAGGCGCTCCGCGTCGCAGCCTGTCGGCAGCGGGGCTCCGAGATCATGATCATGGGAGACCTCCCCGACGAAGCGGTGCCGTGGGCCGTTGAAGAGGGGATCTCGTTCTACATCTTCGACCTGCCGCGTCTCGACTGCGCGATCCGCGCCGCGCGCCGGATCGGCCGGCCGGCACGTCTCCACCTCGAGCTGGAGACCGGGCTCAACCGCACCGGGCTCGCCGGCCGGACGCTGGAGCGCGTGATCGAGCGCGTGCTCGGCAGCGGCGACGCGGTGCTGGTCGAGGGGGTCTGCACCCATTACGCCGGCGCCGAGTCGATCGGCAACCAGGTCCGCATCGAGCGGCAGATCGCCGACTTCAAGATCAAGGTCGAGCAGCTCGAGGCGAGGGGCATCCGGCCGCGAACCCGGCACACCGCCTGCTCGGCCGCCGCGCTCAGCTATCCGGAAACCCGCATGGACCTGGTTCGGATCGGCATCGCCCACTACGGATTCTGGCCGACCGCCGAGACCCGGATGCGCTACCTGGCCGAGCACCGGTCGCGGGGCCGAACGGACCCGTTGCGCCGCGTCATGACGTGGAAGAGCCGGGTCATGTCCCTCAAGACGGTCCGGCCGGGCGAGTTCGTCGGCTACGGCATCTCGCACCAGGCCATCCGTCGCGAGAAGCTCGCCACAGTGCCGGTGGGGTACTACCACGGCTTCTCCCGCAGCCTCAGCAACCTCGGCTACGTGCTCGTCGGGGGCGAGCGGGCGCCGGTGCGGGGCCTGGTCAACATGAACATGATTCTGGTCGACGTCACCGATCTGGACGGCGTGAAGCGCGGCAGCGAGGTGGTGATCATCGGCCGGCAGGGTCATGCCGAGATCTCCATCGCCTCGTTCGCGGACATGCTCAACCACCTCAACTACGAGGTCCTCGTGCGGCTGCCCAACGAGCTGCCGCGGGTCGTGGTCGACTGACGGGCGGCGCCCGCGCCGCTCGGCGCCCGCATCCGGACCGGGGGCCTGTCTTCCCTTCCCGGGCCGGCGGGCTTACCCTGCACGTCGGGTTCGGGAACGGGAACGGAAGTGGAGATCGGTGCACGCATGACGACCTGGGTGATCGGCGACGTCCACGGCTGCTGGCGCACGCTCGAGCTTCTCCTCGAGAAGATCGGGTGGGCTTCGAGCGAGGACGAGGTGTGGCTGGTGGGCGACCTGGTCAACCGCGGGCCGTCGTCGCTCGAGGTCCTGCGCTGGGCCCGCGATCAGGGGGACCGGCTGACCGCGGTGCTCGGCAATCACGACCTGCACCTGCTGCAACGGGCCGCCGGGGTGGTGAAGGCCAAGAAGGGCGACACCCTCGACGCGGTGCTGAACGCGCCCGACCGGGACGAGCTGCTGTCGTGGCTGCGGAGCCGGCCGCTGGTGCACCACTTCGGGCCCTGGCTCATGGTGCACGCCGGGCTGATGCCGGACTGGAGCATCGAGCTCACCTGCCGGCTCGCCGACGCCGCCGCCGTGAGGCTCGCGGGCGACGACTGGGTCGCTTTCCTCGAGAAGGTGGCGGCGATCCGCTTCCAGTCCTGGCACCCCGATCTCGAGGGCGACGAACTGATCGCCTCTGCGGTCGCGGTGTTCACGAGGATGCGGATGGTCGGGCCGGACGGCAGGGCGCGGCTCCGCTACACCGGTGCGCCCGGCGATGCCCACCCCGAGTGGCTGCCGTGGTTCACCCGCTCGGCCGCTCTGCGCCAGGGCTATGCGCTTCTCTTCGGCCACTGGGCGATGCTCGGCTTCTACCGCGCTCACGATGTGGCGTGCGTCGACTCGGGCTGCATCTACGGCGGCAACCTGACGGCGCTGCGGCTGCGCGACGGGTTGATCGTCGAGCAGCCCGCGGCGGATGCGGTCGCCGAGAGCCGGTGATCGTGGACGGTGCGCAGCCCGCATGATGCATACTGACCCGGTTCGGAGGTCGAGGTGAGGGTCCTGCTCGTCATGCGTCACGCGAAGTCGGACTGGGGCGGGGGCGCCGACTCCGACCACGAGCGGCCGCTGGCGCCGCGCGGGATCAAGGCGGCGCGCCGGATGGGGCGCCTGCTCCGGGAGAGCGGCGCCACCCCCGATCTGGTCCTGAGCTCGACCGCGGTGCGCGCACTGACGACCGCCGAGCTGGCCGCGAAGGCGGGCGGCTTCAGGTGCCCGATTGTCGCCGAGGACGCGCTGTACGCCAGCGATCCCGACCGCGTGCTGGAGCTCGTGGCGCGGGTCGACGACGGGGTGCGGCGGCTCCTGATCGCCGGCCACGAGCCGACCTCGTCGGAGCTGGTGAGGCAGCTGACGGGTGGCGTCGTCCGCATGCCGACCGCGGCCGTCGCCTGCCTCGACCTCGCCGACGGCGGCTGGGCCGAGCTCGGGCCGGGGCGCTGCACCCTGCGCTGGCTGGTGACCCCAAAGATGCTCGAGTGAGCTCGACCCGGCTCCCGATGTCCACATCGGACGTCGCCGCCGCACGTCCGGGCCGGCGCCGCGAGCCGTCCCGTCGGCGCAGGCATCGGCATGTAGAATGACCGGGAAACGATGAAGGGCTCCACGACGAAGACCGGAAACAACGGCGCCGCGGCGGTGAGCTTTCCGCTTCGGGTGGCGTGCGTGGACATGGGCTCCAACGCGATTCGTTTCATCGTCGCCGAGTTCAGCACGCAGGACCGCTACCAGGTGCTCGCCTCCGAGCGGCGCCCGGTGCGGCTCGGCCACAGCGTCTTCCTGTCGGGAAGGCTGGAGCCGAAGGCGATGGACGGCGCGGTGGCGGCGCTCGAAGACTTCCGGCGCCAGATGGAGCAGCTCGGAGCCGACCACCGGCGGGTGGTGGCGACGAGCGCGGTCCGCGAGAGCAAGAACGGCGACGCCTTCGTGGCGAGGATCCTCGAGGAGACCGGGCTCGAGCTGGAGGTTATCAGCGGCTCCGAAGAGGCCCGGCTCGTGCACCTCGCGGTGGCGCGGCGCATCCCGCTCGGGCGACGGAAGTGGTTGCTGGTCGACCTCGGGGGCGGCAGCGTCGAGGTCTCGTTGGTCGACCGGCGGGGGATCTACTGGTCGGAGTCGCACACCATGGGATCGGTGCGGCTGCTCGAAGAGCTCACGGACGCGGGCGCCGACCCGGGTCGGTTCCGCCGGGTCCTCGGTGAGTACGTGTCGGTGCTCCGGGTGCCGGCACTGAAGGGCCGCAGCCGTCCGGCGGGCTACATCGCCACCGGCGGCAACATCGAGGCGCTGGCCAAGCTGGCGGGTTTCGCGGACGAGGTCGGGGTGATCCGGGTGCCGGTGGAGACCCTACGCTCGGTCATCGAGCAGCTGGCGCGGATGTCTTTTCGCCAGCGTGTGGAGGACCTCGGCCTGCGGGACGATCGCGCCGACGTGATCCTGCCGGCGGCCATGGTGTACGAGCGGCTCGCCGAGCTGGCGGGGGCGAGCGAGATCATCGTGCCGGGGGTGGGCATCAAAGAGGGCGTGCTCCTCGACCTCGTGGCAGGGCTCGCGCACCGCCGGGACCGCGAGGACCGCCAGGAGCGCGAGGCCGAAGCCGGGGCGGTGGCCATCGGGCGCAAGTACCTCTTCGACGAGCCCCACTCGAAGCACGTGGCGCGCCTCGCGCTGTCACTCTTCGAGCAGTTGCGGCCGCTGCACGGCCTCGACGACGACAACCGCAAGATCCTGCTCGCCGCCGCCCTGCTGCACGACATGGGCCAGTTCGTGAGCTTCAAGGGACACCACAAGCACTCGCTGTACCTGATCTCCAACTCCGAGCTGCCGGGCTTCAGCCAGCGCGAGATGCTGATGGTGGGCAACATTGCGCGGTACCACCGCAAGGCCCACCCGGCTCCACACCACCACTACTTCACGGTGCTGCCCGAGAGCGACCGCGAGCGGGTGACGCGGCTGGCCGCCATCCTGCGCCTCGCGGACGCGCTGGACCGCGAGCACCGGCAGCAGATCAAGGGCGTCACCGCCAGAGTCGAGAATGATGAGCTCGCGCTGTGGGTCGACGGGACGGCGGGCGCGCTGCTCGAGGGGCTGAGCATGCGCAGGAAGTCGAACCTCTTCACCAAGGTCTTCGGGCTCGGAGTGCGCCTCCGCTTCCTCGGCGAAGAGCAGCCGATCGGGGAGGGTTGAGGCGTGGGCCGGGGACCGACCCGCTGCGGCTGGTGCGGGAGCGACCCGCTGTACATCGCCTACCACGACGAGGAGTGGGGCGTGCCGGTCGTCGACGATCGGGTGCTCTTCGAGTTCCTGGTCCTCGAGGGGGCGCAGGCGGGGCTGAGCTGGCTGACCATCCTCCGCAAGCGCGAGGGCTATCGCCGCGCCTTCGAGGGCTTCGACCCGGCGAAGGTGGCGCGTTTCGACCGGAAGAGAATCGAGAAACTGCTCGCCGACCCCGGCATCGTCCGCAACCGCCTCAAGGTCGGGTCGGCGGTCTCCAACGCTGCGGCTTTTCTCGCCGTGCAGGAGGCGCACGGAAGCTTCGCCGCCTACATCTGGGACTTCGTCGACCGCCGTCCGATCCAGAACCGGTGGCGGACCCTCGCCGAGCTGCCGGCGAAGACCCCCCTCGCAGAGGCGATCTCGAAGGACCTCAAACGGAGGGGCTTCCGATTCGTCGGCCCGACCATCGTCTACGCCCACATGCAGGCCACCGGGATGGTCAACGACCACCTCGTCGCGTGCTTCCGCCACCGGGAGGTGGCGGAGCACATCGTTCGAACGTTGGAACGTTAAACGTTGGAACGTTCAACGGCTTGGCTTCGACGAGTGGCAGCCCGATGCAGCTAACTGCCCGAGATGTAGGCGGGGGCTTCAGCCCCCGCGAGAAGGTCGATGACGGCACGCATCGCGTCCAAGTTCCCTATCGCCACGATGGCGGGCGCTGAAGCACCCGCCTACAACGGCCCCCATCTCGACCGAGACTGCATCCACTCCCCTCGGGTGGGCGGAACGGGCAAACGTTCGGTTCATCCGGAATTGCATGGGATGCAGGCATTGGATTCGATCCGAGCCCGTCTCCGTCTCGGTGCCAGGATTCAGGTTCAGTGACAGCGACAGTCTCAGTGGCAGTCTCAGTGTGGCACTTTCAGTGGCAGTTTCAGTGACAGTTTCAGTGACAGTCTCAGTGTCAGAGCGCCGCGTCCGTGGCAGCGACCGTGGAAGCGGGAAGATGTCGTGGTCGCGACATGCCACCTCCGGGTCGTTCACGTCGGGGAATAGCCGGTGGGGCAGCCGGAGTCAAGGAATGTGCTCACGCCCCCGCCTGGACACTGTCGCTGTTCACTGCCGCTGCCACTGTCTCCGGTCACTGGAGCTGCCACTGCTACTGCCACTGCCCGGCCGCTGGTGACCCCGTGGACCTGCACCGCCGCATGCTCAGCGGGTGGGTGGGTGGAAATCCGAAATCCGAAATTCGAAATCCGAAATGGGCGGGCGGGCGGCATTCCTAATTCCTAATTCCTAATTCTGAATTCGAGCCGTGGCCATCCCATATTTTCCGGATGCGCCCAACGTTCGAAGGTTGAACGTTCGAACGTTTCAACGTTCCGCGGGGTGGTCGGGCGGCAAATGTCCGAGCATGATCATCTTGCGCACGAAGGCCTGCTCGCGCCGGCGGGCGAGCTCTTGCCACTCGGTCCGCAGCGACTCGAGCTCGGCCTCGAGCGCCGGGCGGGCGTCCCGTGCCGCGACCTTC
>DATIVB010000459.1:0-2145 GCA_035466375.1 Chondromyces sp. | reverse complement strand
ATCAACACGCTGCGCGGCACCGGCGAGATCTACTTCGACTCGGTGACGGCGCTGATCTTCTTCCTACTGGTGGGCCGCTTCCTGCAGCGCCGCCAGCAGCTCAAGGCGGCGAGCTCGACCGAGCTCATGTTCTCGCTGGCGCCCTCGACCGCCCGGATGGTGGAGGGCGAGACGATTCGCGAGGTACCGCTGGAGGCCCTGGCGCCGGGCGTTGTGGTGGAGGTGCGGGCCGGCGATTCGGTGCCGGCGGACGGCACCGTCGTCTCGGGCGACTCGACCGTGGACCGCTCGCTGCTCACCGGCGAGTCGCGGCCCGAGGCGGTGGCGGCCGGTGACCCCGTCCACGCCGGCACCGTCAACCTCTCCGGGCGGCTGCTGGTGGAGGTGCGGACCACCGGCGAGGACACCCGCGTCGGCCGGCTCATGCGGCTGGTGGAGGAGGGCGCGCAGCGCCGCGCCCCGGTGGTGCAGCTGGCCGACCGCATCTCGGGGTGGTTCGTGGCGGTGGTGCTGGCGCTGGCCGCGCTGACGCTGGCCATCTGGCTGCGGCTCGACCCCGAGCACGCGGTGCAGCACGCGGTGGCGCTCTTGATCGTCAGCTGCCCCTGCGCCCTCGGCCTGGCGACGCCGCTCGCGGTGAGCGCCGCCATCGGCCGCGCGGCGCGGCGGCGGATCCTGATCAAGGGCGGCGACGCCCTCGAGAACCTGGCCCGGCCGGGACGCATGCTGCTCGACAAGACCGGCACCCTCACCGAGGGCCGGCTAGCCGTGGTGCGTTGGTGGGGCGACGAGACCGCGCGGCCGATGGCCGCCGCCGTCGAGCGCCACTCCGCGCACCCGGTGGCGCGGGCACTGGCGGCGGCGGGGCACGACGGCGAGGTGCTCGAAGCCGGCGGCGTGCGGGAGATCACCGGCGCCGGGGTCGAGGGCACGGTGGAGGGACGGCGGGTCATGGTGAGCTCCGCCGCCCACGCCGTGGTTGCCCTCGGCGGGCTGCCGACGGCCGTCCGCGAGCAGGTCTCCGCGATGGCGGAGGACGACCTGAGCCCGGTGGTGGTGACGATCGACGGTCGGGCCGCTGCGGTCGCGGGTCTGGGCGACCCGCTCCGGACCGACAGCCGGGAAACCGTAGCAGCCATTCGGGACAGCGGATGGCAGGTGGAGATCCTCTCGGGCGACCACCCGGCGGTGGTGGAGGGCATCGCCCGCGAGGTCGGCGTGCCGGCCGCGGCGGCGCGCGGCGGCGCTTCGCCGGAGGACAAGCTGGAGGCCGTGCGCGCCGCATCGGCCGAGGGCACGGCCGTGATGGTGGGCGACGGGGTCAACGACGCCGCCGCACTGGCCGCGGCGACCGTCGGCATCGGCGTCCACGGCGGCGCCGAAGCGGCGCTCGCGGCGGCCGACGCCTACCTCGGCCACCCCGGGCTGGCGCCGGTCGCGGAGTTGCTCGAGGGCGCGCGCCGCACCCTCGGTGTCATCCGCCGCAACCTCGTGCTGTCGCTCGCCTACAACGTGGTCGCGGTGAGCTTCGCGATCACCGGCCACATGAGCCCGATCCTCGCCGCCATCCTCATGCCCTTGAGCTCGATGACGGTGGTTCTGAGCTCGTACCGGGCGCGGACGTTTTAGAATGAGGAATGAGGAGTTAGGAATTAGGAATTCCCACCCGCCCCCACGGTTATAGATTCGGTCCAAGGTTGGGTGGGCGGCATTCCTAATTCCTAATTCCTCATTCCTAATTCAGACATGTCTGCTGTTTTCATCGCTCTGCCGATCGCCCTGCTGCTCGCGCTCGCGGGGGTGATCGCCTTCATCTGGTCGGTGCGCTCGGGTCAGATGGACGACCTCGAGACCCCGGCCGTCCGCCTGCTCGGCGAGGACGACGAGCGCCGCAAACCTCGGGAAGTGCGGCCGGATGAACCCGACGCTTCGCCTGACCCATCGGCCCATTCGCCGAATCGTTAGCACGTTTCACGTTCCACGTTGAACGTTGAGGTACCCCACCGTTGAACGTTCAACGTTCTAACGTTCAAACGATCAACATCGCGTCGCCGTAGGAGAAGAAGCGGTAGCGGCGCGCGATCGCCTCGGCGTAGGCCTCGAGGATGCGCTCGCGGCCGGCGAGGGCGCTGACCAGCATCAGCA
>DATIVB010000458.1:0-22413 GCA_035466375.1 Chondromyces sp. | reverse complement strand
GTGCCGCGGCGGCTGCGCACGATCTGCTCGATGAAGGCCTCGAGATCGCCCGGGTTGTTGACGAAGTCGATGTCGTCCGTGTTGACCACCAGCAGCGGCGTCTCCCGGTAGTGGAAGAAGTAATACGAGTAGGCATCGCTCAGGCGCTCGAGATAGCCGGGCTCGATGTTGCGCTCGAAGTCCCGCGCCCGGCGCCGGATGCGTTCGATCAGGACCTCGACCGAGGCCTGCATGTAGATGACCAGATCGGGCTTCGGGACCTCGTGCTCGAGCACCGGGTAGAGCTTTTCGTACACCCGGAGGTCGGTGTCGTCGAGGTTGAGGTAGGCGAAGATCCGGTCCTTCGGGAAGGTGTAGTCGGCGAGCACCAGGCGCTGGAAGAGGTTCATCTGCGCGATCTCGCGCTGCTGCTGGAAGCGCGACAGCAGGAAGTAGATCTGGACCTGGAAAGCCGCGCCTGCGCGGCCCTCGTAGAAGGACGGCAGGAAGGGGTTGGTGATGTCCTCGAGCACCATCACGCCCTCGAACCGGTCGGCCAGCAGCTGCACCAGCGAGGTCTTGCCGACGCCGATCGGGCCCTCGACGGCGATGTGGCGGAAGGGGATCTTGGGTGCGCTCATCCGGCTTTCTGATCTTAGCCTGCACGGGGCACGGCGTCACCTCGCTCGCGCGGGGGCGGGGTCACGTGCCCGCCACGCGGGCGATGACGAAGAGGGCCCCCATGAGCACCGCGAGCACGCCGTTGGTGGCGAAGAACGCCGCGTCCACCGCGCGCAGGTCGTCGGCCGAGACGAGCCGGTGCTGGCGCACGAGGAGCAACCCCGCCGCCGCCGCCGCGAGCAGACGGTAGGGGCCCCCTCCGGCGACGACGGCGAAGGCGAGGAAACCGAGCATGGCGAGGCCGTGGAAGACCCGCGCCACCTGAAGCGCGCGCCTCCCGCCGAGGGTCGCGGGCAGCGAGTGGAGCCCGTGCGCGCGATCGAAGGCCTCGTCCTGCAGCGAGTAGATGACGTCGAAGCCCGCGACCCACAGGCACACCGCTGCGGCGAGGACCAGCGGCGGCGGGGCAACGGTGCCGGTGACCGCGATCCAGGCGCCGACCGGGGCGATCGCGAGCGCCGCGCCGAGCCAGAGGTGGGCGGCGGAGGTGAATCGCTTGGCGAAGGAGTAGCCGAGGATCACCGCCAGCGCCGGCGGCGCCAGGGCCAGACACAGCGGATCCAGGGCCGCGGCCGCCACCAGCAGGAGCGCCGCCGACAGGCCGGTGACCGCCCAGGCGAAGCCGCGGCCGAGGCGCCCGGCGGGCAACGCGCGCCCGCTGGTGCGCGGGTTCTCGGCGTCGATGCGGTGGTCTACGAGACGGTTGAAGGCCATTGCCGCCGTTCTCGCCGCGACCATCGCCACCCCGACCCAGAGCCAGGTCGAAGGCGACGGCCATTCCGGCGCCGCCGCGGTGACCAGGGCGACGACCGCGAAGGGGAGGGCGAACACCGTGTGCTTGAAGGCGATCATCTCGCCCGTCTCGCGGAGGTCGCCGACGGCGCGGGAGGCGACCGCGCTCAGCCCTTCCATCGCAACCCCTCATCCATGCTCGGCAGCCCGAGCAGGTCGAAGAGGCGCATGCAGTAGTGGTCGGCGAAGGCCGTCAAGGCGGTCCCCTCATCGGGATTGAGGTAGAAGGCGGGGATGGGCGGCACGATGTGGGCTCCGGCGCGGGCCAGCCGGAGGAGGTTGTCGAGCAGGATCGGCGACAGCGGCGTCTCCCGCACCCCCAGCAGGAGCGGCCAGCGCTGCTTGAGGGCGACGTCCGCCACCCGCTGCACGAGCCCACGCGAGATGCCGTTGGCGAGCGCGCCCGCCATGCCGGCCGAGCACGGCAGGACGACCACCCCGGCCAGCAGGTGCGATCCCGAGGCGATGGGCGCTGCGAGATCCGCGTCGGCCCAGGGGTGCAGGCGCGCCCGCTGCGGCTCGGACAGCTCGAGCTGGTCGCAGAACCCGCGGGCGGACGCCCACTCCGGGCCCAGCTCGTGGCTCAGCACTTTGCCCGCCGGGCCGGTGACCACCAGGTGCAGGGCGTCCACCCGGGCCGCGGTCAGGGCCGCGCGGGCGAAGCGGGCGGCGAGCATCGAGCCCGAGGCGCCGGACACCAGCAGGGCGATCTCGAGGCGCCCGCGGGAGCTGCCTGCGCCCTCACTGCCGGTCACCGTGAATGGGGTCATCGCGGCAGTATAGCAGGCAGACACTGACAAAAAATATTGACAGCGACCGGCACAGCACTTCGCCGCCATGCGACACATTCCTTTGTCACCTGCGACCGGAGGCGGCGCACAGAGAGATTCATAAGTAATTTCTCTTCAGCTTGTTACGGAATCTGCCACAGGTGGCACGGGGGCTGCTCCTGCAGAGGGGCGTGCGGAAGGAGGCGGCCATGGATGGCAGATGAGCTCGGCCCGAAGCCCCGATCGCCAACCACTCACGAAAGGAGACCGAACATGAAGACACAGACCGCAGTCCTGCTCGTGCTGCTGTGCGCCGTCGCCACGATGGCGGCGGCCGCCGGCGACCGGCCCGCGGTGGTCAACATCAACACCGCCACCCTCGAGCAGCTGCAGCTGCTGCCGCGGGTCGGCCCGGCCCTGGCGGCGCGCATCGTCGCCTACCGCGAGGCCAACGGACCGTTCCGCACGGCCGACGAGATCGTCGCCGTCAAGGGCATCGGCGAGCGCTCCTTCGAGCAGCTCGCCCCGTACCTGGTGACCAGCGGGGCCACCACCCTGAGCGAGAAGGTCCGCCTGCCGCGGTCCTCGAGCTCCGGCGGGTCGAGCAGCGGCTGATGATCAACGGTGATCCGACCCGGAGGGAGACGGGCTCGCTCCGGCAGGGATGACCCAACCACAGCGTGGACGGGATGCGGCCCTTCGGGGCCGCGTTTTCAATGCAGCGCGGAAATCGGAGGGGATGATGGAGAGACGCACAATGCGACGGTCGCGCGACCGCGGAGTGTCGCTGGTGGAGCTCGTCGTGCTGCTCGCGGTGGTCGCGATCATCGCCACCGTCACCGTGCCAGCGCTCGGCGACGCGCACCGGGCGGCGGCCCTGGCCGGGGCCGCGGGGCGGGTGCGGGGGCTGATGTTCCGCTGCCGGGCGGTGGCGGTGATGGAGCAGCGGTCCACCGGGCTGGTCTTCGAACGACGGCCGGACGGCGCCTGGCGTTGCTTGATCGCCGCCGACGGCGACGGCGACGGGATCCTGCGCCGCGATATCGAGCGCGGGATCGACCCGGTGATCTCGGAGATTCTCGAGTTCGCGCCCCACGAGGCCGGGCTCGGCATCCTCGAGGACGAGTTCGTGCCCGACCCGTCCGGAAGGGGCAGGCTGCGGGGGGACCACGCCGACCCGGTGCGGGCGGGCCGCGGCGACATCATCAGCTTCACGCCCGACGGCCACGTGACGCCGTCCTCGGTCTACTTCAGCGATCGCCGGAAGAGGATGCGGGTGCTGCGGACCTACGGCGCGAGCGGCCGGGTGATCTCCCTTTACTGGCGATCAGGGTGGCCCGAGTGGCGGGCGGGAGCCTTCTGATCGGCACCGCGCCCGCCTCCACGGCGGGGGGCGCGTTGCGCCGCCCCCTCCGGTGCTCAGGAGCCGGGCGGCGCCGCGACCCGAAAGACACCGCGCACGGCCTCGCCGGGGGCGCTTTGCACCGCGCCGAGGAGGACGGAGTCGACCACCTCGGAACCCTCCGCCACGGTCGCGCCGTCGAGGATCGCCGAAAGGCTCACCCTCGCCCCCGCCCCGATCCGGGTGCCGGCGCCGACGAGGACGCCGTCGAGCTCGGCCGTCCCTGCGACCTCCGCGGTCGGGTGGATGAGCGACGAGCCGTGGAGCCGGCTCACGACCAGGGCCAGGTAGTCGGCCGGCGTGCCGACCTCCCGCCAGTGTCCGGCGACCACCGCACCGCCGAGTCGGCCCGCGGCCATCGCCGGCCGCCAGAGTGCGGCCGGGACCTCGCCGGGCCCTGCGGGCAGCGCGTCGAGGGCGGCGCGGGAGACGGCCATCACCCCGGGGTAGAGCAGCGGCACCTCCCGAGCGCCGGGTCGTCCCGCGGCCCGGATCGCCGTCACCCGGCCCGCCGCATCGAGCTCGACGCGCGACCAGCGCTGCGGGTCGAGGTGGGGCAGCAGGGCGAGGGTCACGAGGTCGTCGCAGCGGAGGTGGCGGTCGAGCAGCTTCCCCAGGTCGAGGCCGAGCGCGCCATCGCCGTTGATGACCAGGACCGGGCCGCTGGCACCGAGGAGGCCGCGGTCCCGGGCGAGCGCGAGACCGCCGGCCGTGCCCATCAGCACGGTCTCCCGCGAGATCTCGACAGCAGCGCCCTCCAGCTCAACCTCGGCCACCGCCGCCGCCATGCGTTCGGCCAGGTGGAAGGTGTTGACCACGAGGCGCCCGATCCCGGCGCCGGCCGCGAGGTGGAGGGCGGAGGCCACCACCGGGCCGTCGGGAAGCGGCAGTGCCGGCTTCGGGATGACGGCTGACAGCGGACGCATGCGTTCGCCGCGGCCGGCGGCAAGCACCATCGCCGCCGCGAACGTTGTCATGTCTCGAAGACCATGTCCGCGGGCAGCTCGAGTTCGGGGTGGCGCGCGCGGTGATCGCGCCACAGGCTGACGTAGGAGCCCTGCACGGCGTCCTCGGGCTCGAGGCCGAGGCCGCGCGCGGCCTCCTCGAGGCGCTCCGCCGGCCCCTCGACCTCGACGAAGTTCCCCATCGGGGTGCAGTCGAGCACCACGCTCACCCGGCCGAGCTGCCAGCTCTCGCGGTCCTTCTCGTAGGCACTGACCACCGCGAAGCCGAGGGCCTCGAAGATCCGCGCCATGGTTTCCGCATCCTCGATCTCGAGCTCGTGCTCGGGGCGCACCTTGATCGCACCGTCGTAGTGGACGGGGCCCTTGAAGGTCAGCACGTGGCGGCTCCCGTAGCGGCGCAGTCGCAGCACGCAACCCGCAGCGCCGAGGCGCCGCGCGTCGGTGTCGAGGAGGCGATTCGTCTCCCGTGCCATGTCGTGGGTGAGAACCGCGCCGAGGGTCCGCAAGGCCTCTCGCACCCCGTCGTGCGCCTCGACCGGAATCTTGAGCTCGCGCTCGATGCCGTCCTCGTTCATGCCGCGAGGATACCCAGTTTGCGGCTGTCGGCCAAGGCGCGGTGCGCGGCCGCTCCTGCCTGAGACTGCGGGTCAACGGTGTACCATGAGCCCGTGCAGCATGTTGTCTGGGGTACCGCGGGACACATCGACCACGGCAAGACGACCCTGGTCAAGGCCCTGACGGGGGTCGACTGCGATCGCCTGCCCGAGGAGAAGGACCGCGGCATCACGATCGAGCTCGGCTTCGCCGGCCTCGACGACGGCGAGCTCGCCCTGCACTTCGTCGACGTCCCGGGCCACGAGCGCCTGGTTCACACGATGATCGCCGGCGCCGCAGGGATCGACCTCGCGCTGCTGGTGATCGCCGCCGACGAGGGCGTGATGCCGCAAACGCGCGAGCACCTCGAGGTGATCCGGCTGATGGGCGTGCCGGGCGGCGCGGTCGCCCTCACCAAGACCGACCTCGTCGAGCCCGACTTCGCCGAGCTCGCGGCGGAGGAGGTGCGCGAGCTGCTGGCGCCGACGGCCTTCGCCGACGTGCCCGTGGTGTTGGTGTCAGCGCACACCGGCGCCGGGCTCGCGGAGCTCCGAGACGTGCTCGTCAGCCAGGCGCGGCAGGCCCGTCCCCGCCAGATCGAGGGCCGCCCCTACCGCGAGCCGGTGGACCGGGTCTTCAGCCTCACCGGCGCCGGCACGGTGATCACCGGGACCTCCCTGTGGGGCGCCCTCGAGGTGGGCTCGGAAATCGCCATCGAACCCGGGGTGGGCAGCGCCCGCGTTCGCCGCCTGCACGTCCGCGGGGTCGAGCGGCAGCGGGTCGAGGCCGGCGAGCGCGTGGCGCTCAACCTCGTCGGAGTGGCGCGCGATGCCCTCGAACGCGGCCACCAGATCCTGTCGCCCGGACCGTGGACCCCGACCCGGCTGGTGACCGTCGACCTGGAGCTCTTGAGATCCGCGCCCGGGCCTCTCGACGAGGGCGACGAGGTCGAGGTGCACGCGCTCGCAGCGAGGGTCTCCGGGCGCATCGACCGGCTCGCGCGCCGCCCGCTCGAGCCGGGAGGCCGGGCCAACGCCCAGATCCTGCTGCGCGAGTCGATGCTTCTCTTTCCCGGTGATCGCATGGTGCTCAGGCGGCCGGCGCCGGTCAACACCTTTGCCGGGGGAACCGTGCTCGACGCCCACCTCCGGCGCTGGCGGCGGCGCGAGGCCGCTGCCCTCGACGGCCTGCCTTCAGTACAGCTCGCCGAGCGGCCGCGGCTTCTGCAGACCTGGATCGGGTCCGCCGCCCTGGCCGGTTGCTCGCTGCCGGAGCTCGCAGGCCGCCTGGGCGCGCTCGAGGGGGCGATCGAGGCGCCGCTCGGGCGGCTCCTCGAGGCCGGCGAGATCCTCGCCCTGCCCACCCAGCCGCCCCGGTTCGTGGCCGCGGCCGCGGTGGACGGTCTGGCGAGGGAGGCCGCCGCCGAGCTCGCGAAGCGCCTTGCCGGCGAGGAGGTCTCGGCCGGCATTCCGGCCCGCGACTTCGCCGCCCGCCTGCTGGGCCGCAGCGCGGCGGCGCTGGCCGACATCTACCTCGATGTTCTGCGCCGCCGCGGGGTGCTCGAGCTGGCGCAGGGGAGGGTGGTGCCGCCGGGCCGCGACAGCCACATGACCGCAGCCGGCGAGGAGCTGGCGCGCCGGGTGGAGGACTGCTACCGCAGCCTGGGCTTCGAAGCCCCCTCCCCGCAGGCGGTCGCCGAGCAGCTGGTCGAAAAGCCCGCGGCCGTCGAGGCCATCTGCCGCTACCTCGTGCAGCGCCGTCAGCTCGTCCGTCTCGACGGCAAGTTCCTGGTCCACCGGGGACCGCTCGAGGACATGGCGCGGCAGGTGCAGGAGTGGGAGGTGGACGAGTTCGGGGTGGCCGAGTTCAAGGCGCGTTTCGGTCTCACCCGCAAGCTCGCGATTCCCGCTCTGGAATGGTTGGACTCTGAGCGGGTGACGGTGCGGCACGGCGACCGGCGCCGGATCGTGCGGCCGCGGCGCTGATCGCGGCTACTGCCCGTCCGGCCGGTACTCGCGATCGCGCAGCACGCGCACGGTGCTCGAGTCGAGCCCGCCGAGATCGAGCCGCACCCGGGCCGAGTAGACGACCCACGACTCGTGCGCGGCGCCGTCGCGGGTCGCGGGCTCGAGCCTCCAGCTCGCGAGATAGCCCGACAGCCACGGATTGAGTCCGTCGTAGAGCTCGAGCGGCACGTAGCGGTCGCAGCGGCCGGCCTCGGTGATGTGCACCAGGGCGCGGAGATGGATCTCGTCCTCCCGACCCGGCGCCTTGATCCTGACCCGGCGCGGCGCGGCGAGGGTCGTCAGCTGGCTCTGCGGCGTGAAGCTGAGCTTGCGGAGGTTGCCCGGAGGCGCCATGGCCACCGGCACGCCGGGCACCGGGGGGCTGCTCAGGTCGGGGCTCTCGAAGACCTCCTCGAGCACCTCCGCTTCCTTCACCCGGCCGTCCATCGTGATCTCGAGAATCACCCACGACGCGCGCGCAGCGCCTCCGGCAACGGCGGGGTCGAAGCGTGAGCCCGTCAGCCCCTGCACCATGGGCGTCGTGAGCCCGGGAAACGGCAGCTCCAGGGGCACGCCCCCCAGACACTCGCCCTTCGCGTCCACGAAGGCCGCAACAGTGGCGATCCCGCGCACGTCCACCTTGCGGGGGGAGGCCGATTGCAGCAGCGACGGGGGCTCGTCGACCGCGATCGCGAAGGGGTTGACCGACTCGAGCTCGACGATCGGCACCGCGAGGGGAATCTCGAGCTCCAGGCGTTGCTGCCAGGCCCGGGACGAGGCGCTCTGAGCTGCCGCCGCTCCCGCTCCGAGCAGCACCAGCAACGATGCGATGGCCACGCGTTTCACGCCGGCATCGTATCACAGGGACCGGGCGGGAGTCGGTGACGGAGTACACTCGAAGGCCATGCTCAGGGTCGCCTTTTTCGTGTCGCCGCACGGGTTCGGACACGCGGCGCGGGCCGCTGCCGTCGCCGAGGCGCTCGCGGCTGTCCATCCGGAGCTCCACCCTCATTTCTTCACCACCGTGCCGCGCTGGTTCTTCGACGAGTCGCTCAGCTCGGACTTCAGCTACAACCGCTGCGAGTGCGACGTCGGTCTGGTCCAGGCCACACCCCTGGTCGAGGACCCGGCAGCCACGATCACGCGCCTCGAGGTCTCGCCCTGGTCGAGCCCGGCGGCGGTCGACGACCTGGCCGAGCAGCTGAGCAGTCTCGGCTGCGCTTTGGTGGTGGCCGACATCTCGCCGCTCGGCCTGCGCGCCGCCGCCCGCGCCGGATTGCCTTCGGTGTTGGTGGCCAACTTCACCTGGGACTGGATCTACGAGCGCCTGCCGGAAGCGCCCGAGGCCCTGGTGTCGCTCGGGCGCGAGATGGCTGATGACTTCGCCGCGGCCGGGCTGCGTATCGACGCCGAGCCCTGCTGCGCATCGACGCCGGGCGCGGTCGCCGTGCCGCCGGTGGCGCGTGCGCCGCGTTCGCGCCGCACAGCGGTACGGCGTCGGCTGGGGATTCCCGACCACGCGCCCCTGGTCCTGGCGAGCATGGGGGGCATCCGCTTCCGCTACGGGAAGCTCGACCACCTCGGAGATGCGCCGGACGGGGCGTGGGTCGTCGTGCCGGGCGGCGCGGAGTCGGTCCTCCGCCGGGGGCGGCTCGTGCTGCTGCCCTTTCACTCCCGGTACTACCATCCCGATCTGGTGGGCGCCGCAGACGTCGTCATCGGCAAGCTCGGTTACAGCACGGTCGCCGAGGCCTCCCGCGCCGGCACCGCGATGGCCTACGTGGCGCGCCCGGGGTTTCCGGAATCGGCCGTGCTCGCGCGCTTCGTGGAGCGCCACCTCAACGCCCGCGAGCTCGACAGTGGGGCCTTTGAGAGCGGGGACTGGTTACCGACGGTGGTAACGCTGCTCGAGCGCGGCCGTCGCCCGCCGGCCGCGAACGACGGGGCCGCGGCGGCGGCGACCGCGATCGAGGCGAGGTTCCCGGAGGTGTTCGGGTCCGCGTGATCGCAGAGGCAGCCGCAGTTTCCGGAGACAGGAGCAGGGGCAGGGGAGAGCGACAGCGTCCAGGCGGGCGCCCGAGCACAGCCCTTGACTCCGGCTGCCCCACCGGCTATCCCGCACGTGAACGACCCGGAGGTGGCCATGCGGGGGTCGCGCCACCGGCTCGCCTGCCCCGGCTCGCTGCCACGGACGCGGCCTTCTGACACTGAGACTGTCACTGAAACTGTCACTGTCATCTGCCGCTGTCACTGGACACCGATCCTGGCTCCTGTCGCCGTCATTCGGACGCGGACGCGGACGCGGGGCTCACCGACTTCCGCATCACCTGCAGTTCCGGATGAGCCGAACGTTCAAATGCGAACGAATTCGTCGGGATCGGGATCGGGAAGAGTCCGAGCCCGCCATGGAGCCCAGGCGACCTGCGGCACTCGTCGTTTTCCCCCTGAGTGCTGCTCCCTTCCGGGCCTGACACGGTTCGGAGGACGACGATGCGCAGGGCCCGAGCTCCATGCCGGGCTCGGCCGCGGCAATGGCGGAGAGGGCGGGATTCGAACCCGCGGTGGAGTTACCCCCACACACGCTTTCCAAGCGTGCTCCTTCGGCCACTCGGACACCTCTCCGGTCGAGCTGTCAACAAGCTGGCGGAGAGGAAGGGATTCGAACCCTTGGACCTCGTGAAAGGTCAACGGTTTTCGAGACCGCCCCGATCGACCACTCCGGCACCTCTCCGCAATCGGGCCCCGTATCTTACGACGATTGTCGTTGTTTGGCAAAGAACGCCAGAAGCAGCTCCGACGACCGCGCCGCGTCCAGACCCCCGCGGTGGGCCAGCGGTGGGCCCAGACGCGGGTCGCCGGCGAGATCGAGCACCGAGCCGCAGGCCCCGAGGCGCGGGTCCGCGGCGCCCCACACCAGCAGCTCCAGGCGGGCCTGTCGGCAGGCGGCGGCGCACATCGGGCAGGGCTCGAGGGTCACGTACATCGTGCATCCCTCCAGCCGCCAGTCGCCGAGGCTGCGGCCGGCGGCGGCGAGCACCAGGATCTCGGCGTGTGCGGCCGGGTCGGCGAGCTCGGCCCGCCGGTTGCCTTCGCGGGCGATGATCTCGCCGCCCCGGACGACGACGGCCCCGACCGGGACCTCGCCCCGCGCCGCCGCGGCGTCCGCCTCGCGCAGCGCCTCGGCCATGAAGCCGCGGTCGTCGTCGTCGAAGACCCAGTCCGGAAGCACCGTGCGAGCATAGCAAAAGGGGCCCGCTGTGCGGGCCCCGGTGGCGGTGGCTCGGTTCTCTGCTGCGGATTACTTGATCTCGATCCTGTCGCCGTCGGCCAGCGGCGCCCAGGCGCGGGTGATGATGGCCGTCGAGTAGGTCTCGTCGGCCCGCAGCACGCCGACCTCGCCCATCACCAGGCGCGGCATGCCCTGCACCGGGTTGTCGCGGAAGACGGTGGCGAAGGTCCCCGGGTAGACGCCGTCGGCCATCCCGAGGTCGAGGAAGACCAGCCAGAAGGTGCCGAGCTCGATCTGGTCGTCGCGGTTGTAGGTGATATAGCCGAGCGGCTTGCCGTTCGGCAGGTCGCAGCGATCCGTCGGATCGGGGTCGATGACCAGCGGCACCGGGATCGGCGAGAACGGTTTCAAAACATCGCCGATCTTCACCGGGTCGCAGGCCATGGTGATCTCGGCGATCGAGGTGTCCTCCTGGGCGCACAGCACCCGCAGCTGACCGACCTGGCTGTAGACCACCCCGAGCTCGGAGTTGGACACCGGATGCCGGAGCGGACGGATGCGGTGGAGGATGAAGAAACGGTCGCCGGCCTCGACGCCCTGGTTGGCGCCGCCGTTGATGTAGACGATCTCGCCCTCGGAGTACTGGTCCTGGAACTCGATGCGCTCCGACGACGCGATGATGAAGGGGAAGATGCTCTCGTCCTCGATCAGCTCGGCGAAGCAGTACACGTCCGCCGAGCTTCCCAGTTGATGGGGCACCGCCTCGGGCGCGCCGAGGTAGGCGTCGGGTGGGAGCTCGGAGGTCACAGTCTCCTCGACCGGCACCTCGGCCGGCGCGGCCTCCTGGACGGCGATGTCGATGACCACCGGATCGCCGGGGTAGATCCAGTGGGAGTCCTTGATGTACGGGTTGCGCTCCCAGATCTGGGGCCACAGGAAGGGGTCGCCCAGGTAGTGGGCCGCGAGGTCCCACAGGGTGTCACCCTTGACGATGATGTGCACCATGGCGCCCTCTGGGAACTCGGTGGGGGGGTCGTAGGGCGTCCAGTGGTCGCCGACGAGGTGCAGTGGTTGCGGAGGCGGCGCCACCGTCTGGGCCGCAACCGCCAGCGGAAGGAATACGGCGATCATCGCGAAGCGAATCGTGGCGCTCATAAGCCTTCTCCCCGCAGTAGATACCACTACTTCAGGTTAACCCAGGGGCTGCCGATCCGTCAATCCTCGGTTTCTTTTTGCAATTCCTCGAGCTGTTTTTTCCACGCCGCCTCGCGCTCTTGGATCAATGTTTTCAGATCGTTGACGCTTTGATTCACGAGCTCGATGCGTGAATAATTCGGGTAGTTTTCGACGATATATTCGAGCCGCCACAGCGCCCCTACGAAGTACCTATTCCGTCGGTAAAATTCGGCGACAAGCCACTCGTGTTCGGCGAGCAGTTCCACCAGGTCCTGGATCTTCGCCTGCGCCTCGGGGGCGTAGCTGGAGTTCGGGTACAGGGTGAGGAGCTGCCGGTAGGCGGCCAGCGCTTCTTCGATGTCGCTCAGGTCCCGATCCGGTCGCAGCTTGCGCGCCGAAAAGGTGTGCCCGACCTTGAGCAGGGCGTAGTCGCGGTCCGGGTCGTTGGGGTAGCGGTTGGCGAAGTCGCGGTAGCGGAGCCGCGCCTCGGTGAGGCTGGTGACGTCCTTCCTGACCGCGTAGGTGTCGGCGACCCGGAGCGCCGCCTTGTGCCCCAGCGGGTCGTTGGGGAAGGTGTCGTAGACGAAGCCGAAGAGGTCGCGCGCCTTGGCGTACTCCTCGTCCTGATACAGTGCCTCGGCCTGCTCGAAGATGGTTTCCTTGTCGAGGTTAGCGAGTTGGTCGAGGAGATCGCTCTGCCGGTCCCTGCTCGAGCAGGCGGCGGTGAGCGCGACGGCAATCACAACCCATGCGAGACGTTCGAGGTGCATCCTCATCAGGCCCCTCCCGGGGCGGCGGCGCGGCGCAGCTCGGCAAGTGCCGCGGCACGGTCATCGGCCCCGAAGACCGCCGAGCCCGCGATCAGGGTCGTGGCGCCCGCCGCGACGACCGCGCCCGCGGTGCGGCTGTCGATGCCGCCGTCGACCGCGATGTCGAGCGGGCGCCCCCCCGCCATCCGCCGCAGGCGGCGGATCCGCTCGAGCGACTCCGGGATGAAGGTCTGGCCGCCGAAACCCGGGTTGACCGACATCAGCAGCACGAAGTCGACGAACGGCAGCACGTCGTCGAGAAGGCCGAGGCTGGTCGCCGGATTGATGGCGACCCCGGGCTCGATGCCGGCGTCGCGGATGCGCTGCAGGGTCCGGTGCAGGTTCGGACAGGTTTCGACGTGGACCGCGATCCGGGCCACCGCGGCCGCTGCCAGGTCGTCGAGCAGGCTGTCGGGGTCGGTGACCATCAGGTGGGCGTCGAGAGGCAGGGCGCATCCCGGGGCGAGCGCTGCCACCAGCGGCGGTCCGAACGTGAGGTTGGGCACGAAGTGCCCGTCCATGATGTCGAGGTGGATGAGGTCTGCACCGCCGGCCGTAACGTCCTCGATCTCGGCGCCGAGACGCGAGAAATCGGCGGCGAGCAGCGACGGGGCGAGGCGGACGCTCATCGGCTGACCCATACGGTAATGATATCGGAGGCCGCGACCGGGGCGCCCGCGGGTGGGTATTGACGCAGCACGATGCCGCCCGGCAGGCCGGGGTAGTCCACGTCGCGGGCCCGGCCGAGCCGCAGGCGGTTGGCGCGGCAGAAGCGCTCGACCCGCGACAGCGGCTGCGAGACGAGGGACGGCATCACCCACATGGGGGCGGCCGGTGCGGCGTTGATCAGGAGGTCGACCCGGCTCTGCGGCACCGCGGCCTGGCCGACCTGGGGACCGGTGGCGATCACGCGGTCGGCCGCGCCCTGCCCCTCGACCCGCGCCCGCACACCGGTCGCGAGGCCCACGTGCTCGATCTCGCGCTCGGCGGTCGTCAACGAGCTGCCGCGCACCTCCGGAACCGCGATCCGCTCGCCGCCGAGGCCGATGCGTACCGTGATGCTGGACCCCGCCTTGACGTGGAAACCCGGAGGCGGCTCCTGGTACGCGATCGATCCGGGCTCGACCGAAGTCGAAAAGACCCCCGGCTCCTCGACCACCAGCTCGAGGCCGAGGTCGTGGGCGTGCTGGCGGGCCTGCTCCAGGATCTCGCCGCCGAGGTTCGGCACGGCGAGGGTGCCGCGGTGCACGGTGTGGACGAGCGCGAACCAGAAGACGGTCCCCGCGCACACCAGGAAGATCACGGCCGCGAGCAGACGTTTGGCCATCGGCGCAAACCTTAGCACGGCGTGCAACGAAGCTCAGCCCCGGAAGAAGAACTGGCGCACGCTCTCCGGCAGGCGACCGACGATGTCGTTGAAGGTCACCACCACCATCAAGAGGATCAGGAGGTAGAAGCCGACCTCGAGGATCCGCTCCTTGACCCGCTGCGGCAGGTCCCGGCGGATGAGCGCCTCGAAACCCATGATCGTGAGGTGGCCGCCGTCGAGAATCGGGATCGGCAGGAGGTTGAAGATGCCGAGCTGCAGCGAGATCACGCCCATGAACATGATCAGCGCCTGGACGCCGCTGCGCGCGGCCTGGCCCGAGATCTGGGCGATGCCCACCGGCCCCGACATCTGGCGGATCGACGTGCGTCCCGTGAACAGCTGGCCGATCACCTTGAAGGTCTGCAGCGTCATGCGCCGGCACTCGTCGAAGCCGGCGCGCAGCGCCGGCAGCGGCGCCAGCCGCAGGTCGATGGTCGGGAACACGGCGCCGACGCCGATCTTGCCCTGACCGCCCTCGTTCCGCGTCGTGAGCTCGAAGCTCAGGCGCGCGCCGTCGCGCTCGACCTCGATGATGATCTCTTCGCCCGGCAGGGGCTCGATGAGCCTCGGCAGATCGTAGTACTGGTGCACCGCCACCGCTGTGTGCTCATCCACCGGTTTGCGTTGGATCGAGAGCACGCGGTCGCCGGCCTCGAGGCCCGCCGCCGCCGCGGGGCCGCCGGGGACCGGCTGCACGATCGCCTCGAGGCGCGGCTCGATCCCGGAGTCGCTGAAGCCGTACTGATTGCCGGAGCCCAGGACGATGGGAATGTCGAACGACCGGCCCTCCCGCTCGACGGTGAGGGTGATCTCGCCGCTGCCGGCGGTGAGGAGAGCGATCTCCAGGTCCCGCCAGAGCTCGACCTCGTCCCCTCCGATCGCCCGTACGGCATCGCCCTCCCGGACCCCGGCGACGTCGGCCGCGGACCCCGGCGCCACCCAGCCGACCACCGGCTCCTCCTCGAGGTAGGCGGCCGTCTCGACGCCCATCGTGAAGGCGAGGGCCACGAAGAGGACCGCCGCGACGATGTTGGTGAGGGGTCCGGCGAGCAGGATCAGGGCGCGGCGCCAGCGCGGCAGGAGCTGGGTCTCGGCCGCCTCGCCGCGCACCACGTCGGACTCGTCGGGCCCGAGACCGATGATCCGGACGTAGCCGCCGAGCGGGATCAGGGAGATGCGGTAGTCGGTGCCGCCGCGTTCGAAGCCCCACAGCCGCTTTCCGAAACCGATCGAGAAGACCTCCACCGGTGCGCCCAGGAGCCGGGCGACGACGAAGTGCCCGGCCTCGTGGATGGTGATCAGGACCCCGACGACGAAGATGAAGGCGAGCAGCGTCAGCATCGTCTGTCCGAACCCCGTTGGGACCGGCGGTATTTCCGGCGCCTGCGAGAGATCCGCGGCAGGGCGTTTCGGGCGCCGCGACGGATCACAGGAGACCGGCCACTGCGAGATAGGCGATCACGAAGGGTGCGGCATAGAACAAACTGTCGGTGCGGTCGAGGAAACCGCCGTGGCCGGGCAGGAGCGACGACGAATCCTTGACGCCGCTGTCCCTCTTGAACAGCGACTCGACGAGGTCGCCCACCGGAGCGGCGGCCGCCAACAGGGCCGCGAGCGCGGCGACGTGGAGCGGGGCGAGGCCGAGGCCGAGCGCCCAGGCGCCGAGGGCGGCGGCGCCGAAAGTCGCGAGCACGCCGCCGGCGAGGCCCTCGAGCGTCTTGTTGGGGCTGATCCGCGGCGCCATCTTGTGGCGCCCGAAACGGCGCCCGAGATAGTAGGCCCCCGAGTCGCCGACCCAGATGCAGAACAGGAAGAAGACCAGCAGCTTCACGCCCTGCGGGTGATCGGGCCAGAGCCGGATCCAGCCCAGGCAGGCGGCGGTGGCGCCCAGGTAGAGGACCGCGAAGATCTCGGCCGCGGCCCCCCCGAGGCTGCCCGACGGCGCCTCCTTATCGGCGATGCGCAGGGTCGGCAGGATGACGACGACGGCGATGACCGCCACCCCGAGGCCGCTCACACCGACGACCCAGGCTGCGGCCAGGAGGGCGAGGAGGAGCAGGATCGGCGTCACGCGCCGGGCGGCGAGGCCGATCCCGCGGGCCATGCTCAGGAGCTCGTCGCAGGCGAGCGCCGCGGCGCCGGCGATCACCGCCAGAAAAGCCCACGGCGGCAGGAACACGATGGTCGCAGCCAGCAGCGGGACCGCGGCGAGGGCGACGAGTTCGCGTTGGCCGCGCGCCATCTTCTAGGCCCGCGCCGTGCCGGGAGGGGTGAAAACGTCGCCGCGTGGAACGAGCCCGCCGAATCGCCGTTCCCGCCGCTGGTAGTCGAGCAGCGCCGTGAGCAGGTCCGCGGTCCTGAAGTCGGGCCACAGCACCGGACAGAAGTAGATCTCGGCGTAGGCGACCTGCCAGAGCAGGAAGTTGGAGATCCGCTGCTCGCCGGAGGTGCGGATGAGGAGGTCCGGATCGGGCGTGCCGGCGGTCGCGAGATGGGACTCGACCCAGCGCTCGTCGATCGCCTCGGGCGCGATGCCGTTCGCCCCGGCCTCCTCGACCGCCCGCCGCACGAGATCGGTGATCTCCTGGCGGCCGGAGTAATTGAGCGCCATCTGGATCAGGGTGCCGGTGCACTCGGCGGTCGCGCTGACGGCGCGGCCGAGCGCCTGCTGCACCGAGGGCTCGAGCTCGTCGATGCGGCCGACCGGACGAAAGCGCAGGTTGTTGGAGCGCAGGTTGTCGAGCTCGCGGTCGATGTACTCCTTGAGCAGGGCCATCAGCGTCGCCACCTCGTGGCGCGGCCGCTTCCAGTTCTCGGTCGAAAAGGCGTACAAGGTGATGGCCTCGAGGCCGAGGCGCGCCGCAGTCTCGACCGCCTCGCGCACCGCGCGGATGCCGGCCCGGTGGCCCTCGACCCGCGGCAGCTTGCGCGCCTCGGCCCAGCGTCCGTTCCCGTCCATGATGATGGCCACGTGACGGGGTAGTCGCTGGGGGTCGATGCGCTCCAGGATCTCGCGTTCGCGGGTCCCGGGCTGGGCGATTTCATCCAGAGGTTGCATCACACTGAGCACCAGGATTGCGAAGTCTACCACAGCGCTTTCGAAGGCCGGGGGAGCGGTCAGGGGAGGCGGAGACCCGGCGCCAGCCGGTAGTACACGCGCTCGAGACACAGGCCGCCGGCCGGCGCGGTCCGGATCCTCGCGCCCGGCTCCGGCTCCTCGATCAGCGAGCGCAGATCGTCGAGCGGACGCCGGCCGCTGCCCACCTCGAGCGCCGCGCCGACCATGCGGCGGACCTGGTAGCGCAGGAAGCCGACGCCGACGAAGTCGATGTCGAAGCCGTCGCGCCGCCGCGCGAGCTCGACCCGACAGAGGTCGCGCACCGTGGACTCCGGGCCGGGGTCGGTGACGGTGAACGAGGCCCAGTCGCGGCTCCCCGGGAGCAGGCTCAGGGCCTCCTCGAGCGCCTCGAGGTCGAGGTTCGGCGGCGCCACCGCGACCCGGGGGTCGTGCCAGGGCAGCGGCGGCCGGCGGCGGACGCGATACCGGTAGAGCTTGCCGCGGGCGCCGTAACGGGCGTGGAAGCCTGCGCTCACCGCGCGGCAGCCGCGCACCCGGATGGCGGCGGGCAGGACGGCGTTGAGCGCGCGGCAGAGGTCGTCGGCCGGGACCCTGCCCGGCAGGTCGCAGTGCGCCACCTGCCCGGCGGCGTGCACCCCGGCGTCGGTGCGACCGGCGCCGACGACGGCGATCCTGCCGCCGCCGGTGACGGCCGCGAGCGCCCGCTCGAGCTCGCCCTGGACCGTGGGCCGCCCGCCCTGGCGCTGCCAGCCGGAGAAGGGCGTGCCGAGATAGGCCACCACCAGCTTCATGCGAGCGGCCATACCGGGTATCCTCGCACACCAAGACGGAGGCTGCGATGGGCGTGGCGGTGATCGTGCTGGCGGCGGCGATCGGGGGCGCGGCGGTGCCGACGGAGGGCGTCGCCTGGTTTCCCGGCGCGTACTTCGACTCCCGGGTCCGCGAGACCCTGCACCGAGAGGTCTTGGCATCGTGGCCGGGACCGAGCGCGCTCCTCGAGCTGTGGCAGTCTGGCGAGCTCGACGAAGAGGCGCGGGTCAGTCTGCTGGTCGGGGGCGCCGCTTTTCACGACCCGCTGCTGCTGCCGGCGTATCGCGAGGGGGTGACCTCGCCCTCCGCCAGAGTCCGACAGGCCGCCGCCTACGGCTACCGTGACCTGATCGCGGACCGTCGGCCGGATGTCCGGGCCGGCGTCGACGACCGCGCCTCCGCCCTGCTCGCCGAAGAGATCGGGCTGGTCGAGCTCACGCTGCGCGCGCGACCGCTCATCCAGCTCTGGCTGCAGGGCGCGCTCGCCCAGGAGGGGCGGGGGTTCGCGGACTGGCCGGGCGTCACGCTCCAGCGGCCGGTGGGCGACTGCCTGCTGGCGGCGGAGCAACTGGTGGGCCCCGAGGACCTCGAGCTGCTGCTCGAAACGATGCGGCTCTCGCATGACCGTACCGTTCGGATCAACCTCCTCAAGCTCGTCGAGGCCATCAGCTTGAGCCGGTTCATCATCAAGCCGAAGGACGACAAGCAGGGTTGGGGCTCGCATGTCTACGACCAGGCATTCGCCGCCCTCGAAGGCTCGGTCACGCGGTGGGCCGCCGGCGGCTGCACAGTCGACGGCGAGCGCGTCCTGCGCTCGAGCCTCGAGGCCATGGGCGCGCCGGGTATCGACCCCTTCGCACCCGAGGGCTGCGGGCTGTGGCTGGGCGTGCTCGAGCAGGGCGACCCGCGCTGGTGGATGCTGGCGGCGCGGCGTCTGTACGCCTGCGGCGGGCCGTCGGTGGAGCTGTCGGCCCTCAACCCGGACGGCGAGCGCGACCGCGAGCTCCGCAGGCGCCTGCTCGAGTGGTTCAAGCCGCTCAGGCCGCAGGCTGCGCCCCCGCGGGCACGGAGATGACCGCGGCCGCGTGATCGGCGCTACAATGAGGCAATGCTGGAGCTCGTGTTCGAGGATGGTGGTGTCAGCCAACGGATCCCGGTGCGGGACGGGCTCACCCTCGGCCGCTCGAGCGACAACGACGTCGTGCTGCGCGACTTCTCCGTCTCCCGTCACCACGCCCGGGTCGAGGAGCGGGACGGCTCCTTCCAGCTGGTCGACCTCGAGTCGACCAACGGCGTCCGCATCAACGAGACCTTCCTCCCCTCGGGGCCGTTCTCGGTCGGCGACCTGCTCGGAATCGGCAGCTTCGAGCTCAGGGTCGAGGCCGCGGAGGCGACGGACACCTCGGGGCTGACCTCCGCCACCTACCTGCGCCCGCTGTCCGAGTTCAACCAGGACTACGGCCTCGAGGGCCAGCCGCAGGAGATCTCGAAGGAGGTCGGCGCCCGCGAACGCGTGTTCGAGATCCTGGCGCAGGTGGCCAAGGTCCTGATTCAGGTGGAGGAGCTCGAGCCGGTCCTCGACAAGGTGATGGACCTGGTGTTCGACCACCTCATGGTCGATCGCGGCTTCATCGTTCTGTTCGACGACAAGGGGGAGCCGAAGCTCGAGCTCAACCGGGTCCGCGAGTCCCAGGGAGGCGGCGACGAGGAGGTGCCGATCTCGCGCACCATCCTCGACATGGTGTCCCGGCAGCAGGTGGCGATCCTGACCCACGACGCCCAGGCCGACCAACGCTTCGAGGCCGGGCGCAGCGTCCGCATCCACCAGATCCGCTCGGCCATGTGCGCGCCGCTGTGGCACCGCGAGCGCGTGATCGGCGTCATCTACGTGGACTCGCCGCTGCACGTGGGCTCGTTCTCCGCCTCCGACCTCGACCTCCTGACCGCGCTCGCCAACTACGCCGCCGTGGCCATCGAGAGGGCGCAGCTGAACGACCACATCCGCCGCGAGCGGCAGGCCCGCGACCGGCTCGAGCGCTACCACTCGCCGGCGGTGATCGAGGCCGTTCTTTCGGACACCGGCGCCGGCGGCGCGTCGGTCACGGTGCGGGAGACATCGATCCTGTTCGCCGACATCGTCGGCTTCACCGCGCGCTGCGAGAGCCTGCCGCCGGAAGAGGTGGCGGCCTTCCTCAACCAGTTCTTCTCACTCGCCGCCGACGTGATCTTCACCTACGGCGGAACCCTCGACAAGTTCATCGGCGACGCCGTGATGGCGTTCTTCGGCGCGCCGCTGCCGCAGGCGGACCACGCCGAGCGGGCGGTCCGCTCGGCGATCGATCTCCTGAAAGCCCTCGAGCGGTGGAACGCCGGGCGTGAGGCCGAGGGGCTGGACCGGATCGAGGTCCGGGTGGCGGTCAACTCGGGGCCGGTGGTGGTCGGGGACATCGGCTCCGAAAGGCGCGTCGACTACACGGTGCTCGGCAACACGGTCAACGTCACCGCCAGGCTCGAGGAGCACGTCGCCAAGCCGGGCTCGATCGTGCTCGGCGAGAGCACCTGGGCCGCGGTCAGCGAGCTCTTCCCGACCGAGCCGCTCGGCTCGGTGCAATTGAAGGGACTGAGCCGCGCCATCGAGATCTACCGCATCGACATGGAACGCCTCGACGACGGCGCCGCCCCCGCCTGATGCGCTTCGAGAACCTGGTCTTCGTGACCTCGAACCCCAACAAGCTGCGCGAGGCCGAGGCGGTGCTGGGCCGGCCCCTCGAAAGCTGCGACCTCGACCTGCCGGAGATCCAGTCGCTCGACCTCGTGGAGGTCGTGCGGGACAAGGCGGCGACCGCCGCGCGCCGACTCGGCCGCCCGGTGCTGGTCGAGGACACCGGGCTCGAGCTCGCCGGGCTGGGTGGGTTTCCCGGGCCGCTGGTGCGGTGGGTTCTGGCGAGCGTCGGTGCCGAAGGGATCGCGCGCATGGCGCACGCCTTCGGCGATCCGGGCGCGACGGCCCGCTGCCTGCTGTGTGCCACCGACGGTGAAACCGAGGTCTTCGGCGAGGGCGTGGTCGCGGGGAGCATTGCGGCACGACCGCGCGGGCGCGGGGGCTTCGGGTGGGACAGCGTGTTCGTGCCGGAGCAACCCGGTGGCCGCACCTACGGCGAGATGCGCGAGGACGAGAAGAACGCCATCTCCCACCGGCGCCGCGCCTTCGAGGCGTTGCGCGCCGCCCTCGAAAACGAGTGAACGTTGAGCGTTCGAACGTTGAACGTTTCCAGGATCGGCCGGATCGCGGCGTGTTAGGCTGCGCGCCATGCGGCAGCAGCTTCTGAGAAAAGAGTCGTCCGAGATCCGGACCATGTTCGGCCGGATCGCCCGCCGGTACGACCTGCTCAACCGCGTGCTGTCGCTGGGACGGGACGTGAGCTGGCGACGGACCGTGGCGCGACGCGTGGCGGCGCTCGAGCCGCGGCTGGTGCTCGACCTGTGCACGGGAACCGGAGACCTGGCGCTGGCTCTCGGCGACGGCGCGGTGGGCGCCGACTTCTGCCTCCCCATGCTCGCACACGCGCGGCGCAAGGCGCGGCAGGGCGGCCGCGTGCTGCCGCTGTGCGCCGCCGACGCTCTCCGACTGCCCTTCGCCGACCGAAGCTTCGACTCCGTGACCGTGGCCTTCGGGGTGCGCAACTTCGCGGCGCTCGATCAGGGCCTCGCCGAGATGGTGCGGGTGCTGCGGCCGGGCGGGGCACTGCTGGTGCTGGAGTTCTCGCGGCCGCGGGGGATCGCGGCCCCGCTGCTCGGCTGGTGGGCGCGCACCGTGCCGCCGCGGATCGGCCGCTGGGTGTCGGGCGACCCCGAGGCCTACAGCTACCTCCCGGCGTCGGTCAGCACCTTCCCCGAAGGGGCGGCGTTGGCCCGCGCCCTCGAGACCGCCGGCCTGGCCTCGGTTTCGATGCGTCCGTTGACCAGCGGCGTGGTGTCGTTGTACGAAGGCCGCCGACCGCGCGAGGAGGCGTGATGAGCAGCGAGGCGAAGATCCTCGACGGGACCCGCAGAGCAGCCGAGATCCGCGACGAGGTGAGAGGCACCGTGGACTCGCTGGCCGCGCACGGGATCGTGCCGCGCCTCGATGCGGTGCTGGTGGGAGACGACCCGGCGTCTCAGGTCTACGTGGGTTCCAAGGCCAAGACCCTTGCCGGGCTGGGGATGGGCTCCGAGACCCACCGCCTTCCCGCGACGACCGCCCAGGCGGAGCTCGAGGCCCTGATCGACCGACTCAACGCCGACCCCGAGGTGGACGGCATCCTGGTCCAGCTGCCGCTGCCGTCGTCCATCGACGCGGCGGCGATTCTGCGCCGGGTCGATCCGGCCAAGGACGTTGACGGGTTCCACCCCGTCAACGTCGGCCTCCTGCAGCAGGGCCGGCCGGGTCTGAGGCCGTGCACCCCGGCCGGCGTCATGGAGATGCTGCGCCGCGAGGGCATCGCCATCGAGGGCCGGAGGGCGGTCGTCGTCGGCCGTTCGGACATCGTCGGCAAGCCGATGGCCATGCTGCTCCTGCACGCCCACGCGACAGTCACGATATGCCATTCGCGCACCCGCGAGCTGGCCGCGGTGACCCGCGAGGCCGAGATCCTGGTGGCCGCGGCCGGCGTCCCGGCCCTGATCGGACCGGATCACGTCGCGGAGGGCGCCATCGTGGTCGACGTCGGCATGCACCGCCTGAGCGAGCGCGCGGAGGTCGAGCGGCTGTAT
>DATIVB010000457.1:0-2043 GCA_035466375.1 Chondromyces sp. | reverse complement strand
CCAACTGGTCGTCAACACCGCCGCCGGACGCCGCGCCGCCCAGGACGCTTTCTCTATCCGGCGGGCCGCCCTCGACGCCGAGGTGCTCTACTTCACCACCATCCCCGGCGCCTACGCCGCGGCCGAGGCGGTGGCCGCGCTGCGCCGCGGGCCGCTCTCGGTGCGCGCCCTCCAGGACGACGCCTCGGGCGCGCCGCCGTGGGCAGCCTCGCTCGCCGACTGACGTTCGAACGTTTGAACGTTCAGTGAATGGATGTCAGCCGGAACTCGGCGAGCAGGCGCGCATCGATGAGGTCCCAGCGGTTGCCCTCGAGGCGGAAGTAGTGGCGGCCGACGGTGTAGGCGCGCTCGATCTGCTGCTGCACCTCGTCCGGGTTGAAAAGCAGGCGGAAGACGTGGCCGATCTGGATGTAGCTCACCATGCGCAGGTCGTCATCGGTGCCGTGCTCGCCGTCGCGCCCGGCTGATTCGAGCTCGAGGCGCAGCCACTCGCCGTGCCCGAGGTCGGGCACGTCGCGGGTGAAGAAGGTGGCGTGCAGTCCGGCCTCGAGATCACCGGCGACCTCGGCCTGCTCGGCGGCCGGTGTATCGCGCGGCAGCTGCCGCGCCCGCACCCGGAAGGGGCGGCCCCAGCCGTCGACGGCCTTCACCTCGTACATCTCGCGCACCGACTCCGGGGCCATGGCGGTGTCGGCGCCGAGGAAGACCAGCGGGATCCAGCCGCGGACCCGAACGGTGGCGGACGGTGCGAGCACCTCGGCCCACGGGCCGTCGAAGGGCGGGGCCTCGTTCTCGCGGACCATGTAGCGGGAGGCCGCGGAGCCGATCTCGTGCATGCGGTGGATGGTCTCGAGCTCGGCCGCCCGGCCGCCGTCGCCGAATGCCATCCACCGTAGCGTGGTCGCCAGGTCGGGCCCCGGCCCCGTCGTGCGCAGGCGTGCGAAGCCGACGACCGGCAGCGCCACCAGCAGGCCGTAGACCACCACCCGCCAGCCTCCGGCGCGGAGCCTCTCCAGCACCGAGGGCCGCGGTGGGCGCGCCAGCACCGCGCTGAGATCCCAACCGCAGTGGCGGCAGATCGTGCCGCCATCGGGCATCGGCTTGCCGCACCCACCGCACAGCATCGCGTCGTTCATGGGCAAAGACTAGCATCTCATCGTTCGAACGTTGGAACGTTCAAACGTTAGAACGTTCCGACCACCCACCCCCGGCAGACGCACGTGGCGGTTGCTCCGGGAGGTTGGGTGGGAACGTGGAACGTTCTGACGTTCAAACGTTTGAACGTTGGTGCTTTCGCCCGGTGCGCGCGATGAGCCAGCGGGTCGGCGCGGGAGCCAGCCTGGCCGCCCACCACATGAGCCGCAGCGCGAAGGGGTGGAAGACCACCCGGCGGGGGCGGCGGGCGACCTCGAGGAGCACCTCGGCGCAGCGCTCCGGGCTGCTCACCGGGATCCACCCGCCGATCGCGGGAATGTGCTCGTGGGAGTCGGGATTGGCCTCGAAGTACTCGCTCGAGACCTCGCCGAAGTAGACCAACGAGCTCGTGAGGCCGGTGCCCGAGAGGTCCATGAACAGGGCCTCGTGCAGCCCGCGCAGGGCCCAGCGCGAGGCGGTGTAGGCGGTCGCCCCGGGCCACGGCATGAGCGAGGCCGGCGAGCCGACGTGGACGAAGCCGCCGCGGCCGGCGGCGAGCATGCCGGCCATGAAGGCGTGGCAGGTGTTGGCGGCGGCGAGATAGGGTGCGCCGATCATCTGCACGATCTGCTCCGGCGGCGTCTCCTCGAGGAATCGCCACACCCCGGCGCCGGCGCTGTTGATCACCAGCGACGGGGGCCCCCACTCGGTCACGACCCGCCCGGCCATGGCTGCGACCGCGGCCCCGTCGGCCGCGTCGAGCGCCTGCGGCAGTCCTTCGCCGCCCGCAACGCGGATTTCCGCCGCGAGCTCGTCCAGGCGATCGGCGCGCCGCGCCACCAGCACCACCCGCCACCCCTCCCGCGCCAGGGCGCGCGCGGTCGCCGCCCCGATCCCGCTCGACGCCCC
>DATIVB010000456.1:0-3570 GCA_035466375.1 Chondromyces sp. | reverse complement strand
GATCCCGCGCATCGCAGATGTTAGATTCGGGATCGGGAACGGGATCGGGATCGGGATCGGAGTGGGGTCGGTAGGGCATTGGGAGGCAGGGTGTCAATTATCTACCTCGACAACAACGCGACGACCCGGGTGGCGCCCGAGGTGGTCGAGGCGATGATGCCTTTCCTCACCGAGACGTACTTCAACCCGAGCTCGATGTACGAGGCCTCGCGCGGCCCGGCCGACGCCATCGCCGCCGCCCGCCGCACGGTGGCGAAGCGGCTCGGCAATGCCCGCGCCACCGAGATCCTGTTCACGTCCTGCGCCACCGAGAGCAACAACACCGCCGTTTACGGCACCATCGCCGCCCAGCCCGAGCGCCGCCACATCGTCACCTCCGCCGTCGAGCACCCGGCGATCTACGAGGTCGGCAAGGACCTCGAGCGGCGCGGCTTCGAGGTCGATTTCGTCCCGGTCGACACCCAGGGCCGGATCGACAAGGGCGCCTTCGTGCGGGCGCTGCGGCCCGACACCCTGCTGGTCTCGGTGATGCACGCCAACAACGAGACCGGCGTCGTCTACCCGGTCGCGGAGCTGTCGCGGATCGCCAAGGAGACCGACCCCTCCATCGTCTTCCACACCGACGCCACGCAGACGGTAGGCAAGCTCCCCATCGACCTGCGGGGCTCGTTCCAGCACGTCGACCTGCTGTCGTTCTCCGGCCACAAGCTGCACGCCCCCAAGGGCATCGGCGCCCTCTTCATCCGCCGCGGCACGCCGTGCCGGCCCTTCCTGCTCGGCGGCCACCAGGAGGACGGGCGCCGGGGCGGGACCGAAAACGTCGCCTTCATCGTCGGACTGGCGCGCGCCCTCGAGCTGGCCGCTGAACGCCACGAGGCCGACGAGCCCCGCATCCGCGCCCAGCGCGACCGACTGCAACGCGAGCTCGTCGCCCGCATCCCCTACCTCGAGGTCAACGGCGGCGAGGCCGAGCGGCTCACCAACACCCTCACCATCGCCTGCCACTTTATCGAGGGTGAGGGCATCCTCTACCAGCTCTCCGAGCACGGCATCTGCGCCTCCTCGGGCTCGGCCTGCACCTCGGGCTCGCTCGAGCCATCGCACGTCCTGCGCGCCATGAAAGTCCCCTTCACCGCCGTCCACGGCTCGGTCCGCTTCAGCCTCAGCCACTACACCACCGACGCCGAGATCGACCGCGTCATCGAGGTCTTCCCCGAGATCGTCGCCAGCCTGCGACGGCTCTCTCCCTACTGGGACAGCGCGAAGAACGCGCCGCGCCCCGAGGCCCTGGCGATGATGCGGCAGACCGAAATGCCGAGCGCGCGGGCCTGAGCCGTGCACATCGCGCCACGAGGGTGCGCGAACGAGACCCGGGCCGTTCGGGCCGTCGGCCGTCGTCTCGGGAGTCTGCCGTTGAACGCTCCACCACTGCGCGGGCGGGCGGCGAGTCGACGGCACGCTGCCCTGGTCGCGGCGCTGGCGGTCATGGTGCTGGCGGTGGCCTGCGCGTCGCTGCCCGAGCAGGTCGAGCGGGAGCCGGCAGTCGCCTTCGCGGAACCGGAAAGCACCTGGCTCGGCCGCTACTTCGCCGACGGCATGGCGGAACATCCCGGCGAGAACGGTTTCGCGCTGCTCGCCAGCGGCCGGCAGGCGCTGCTGACCCGTCTCGCCGTGATCGAGGTCGCCGAGAAATCCATCGACGCCCAGTACTTCATCTGGCACGGCGACGACAGCGGCCGCCTCGTCATGGATGCGCTGCTGCGGGCCGCCGCCCGGGGCGTCCGCGTCCGGTTGCTCATCGACGACGCCCACGCCCAGGGCCAGGACCTGGCGTGGAAGACCATCGACGCCGAGCCCAACATCGAGGTGCGGATCTTCAACCCGTTCGCGAACCGCGGCTCCGCTCTCTCGAGGGGTCCCGAGATGATCGGCCGGCTGGGCAGGCTGCAGCACCGCATGCACAACAAGCTGCTGGCGGTGGACGGGCAGGTCGGCATCGTCGGCGGCCGCAACATCGGCGACGAGTACTTCGGGGTCGATGCCGGGTTCAACTTCCACGACCTCGACGTCCTCGCCTCCGGGCCGGTCGTCGGTGACCTGCTGGAAGGCTTCGACGCCTACTGGAACAGCGAGTGGGCGTACCCGATCTCGGTCCTGCGGTCCGAGAAGAAGGACCCCGAGCGCAGCGCCGAGCTCCGGGTGCGATTCGCGCGGGACGTCGCCGCCCTCGACGATTTCCCTTACCCCACGGCGTTCCGGGGCGACGAGGTCCGCGCGCAACTCGACGGGCTGCAGGACCGCTTCATCTGGGCCTCCGCGCGGGCGGTCTTCGACGTGCCCACCAAGGTGTCGGGCGACGAAAGCTCAGAGCTCGTCGAAGCCCTGCGCGATCTCGTCCTGGGTGCCGACGAGGAGGTCCTCATCTCCTCCCCCTACTTCTCGCCGAGCGAGGCCTCGCTGGAGACACCCGATACGGCTCTCCAGCGCGGGGTGGTCCATCGGCTGCTGACCAACTCGGCGGCATCGAACAACATCGTGCCGGCGCACTCGGTGTACAAAAAGTACCGCAAACGGGTGCTCGCGAGCGGCGTCCGCATCCACGAGCTGCAGGCAGAGCCGGCGCTGCGCCGGGACTACCTGGCCCCGAGAGCCGCCGGCTCCCGGGTCGGGCTCCACGCCAAGGTCGTGGTGGTCGACCGCCGGGACGTGTTCATCGGCTCGTACAACTTCAACAAGGCCGGCGCGCTGCTGAGCACCGAGACGGCCCTGATCGTCTCCAGCCCGGTGCTGGCCGAGGAGATCGCCGCCATCATCGAGGACGCCATGCGCCCCGAGAACAGCTGGCAGGTGGTGCTGGACACCCCCGGAAAGCCCGGCAAGCCGAAGTCCGGCAGCCTCGCCTGGATCGGCGTCCGCGACGGCCGCGAGGTCCGGCTGACCGGCGAGCCCGACACCGGGTTCTTCCGCACCCTGTCCATCGGCTTCTACTCCCTGCTGCCGCTGAAGGAGCGCATCTGACCCGCATCACCAGGCCCTCGGGTCGAGGAGGCGCCAGGTCATGGTGCGGTCGCCACACCTGCTGGCTGCCACCGTCGCTGCTGCGGCCGCTGCCCTCCGACCCTGCCGCTGCCACTGCCTTCTGCCGCCGCCGCTGCACCTGAAGACTGAGACCCTCCGCGCGCCCATTTCACGTCATTCCGGATGAGCCGAGCGCCCGGATCGGCTAGAGTGTCGATCATGAAGACGACGGCTTTTCTGACCCTGGTTCTCTTGTGTTCGCCTTCGGTGTTCGCGACGGAAGAGTTCCCCGAGGACTGGCTGACGGTGGCGGAGAAGTCCGACTTCCGCGCGACCTCGAGCTACGACGAGACGATGGCTTTCCTGCGCAAGGCCGAGGCGGCGGCGCCGGAGATCATCCGGGTCACCGATTTCGGCCGCTCGGGCCAGGGACGGGCGCTGCCGCTGGTGATCGTGTCGTCAGACGGCGCCTTCACGCCCGAGAGCGCTTCGGTGTCCGGCAAGCCGGTGCTGCTGCTGCAGAGCTGCATCCACGCCGGCGAGGTCGACGGC
>DATIVB010000455.1:0-5745 GCA_035466375.1 Chondromyces sp. | reverse complement strand
GTAGCGCGATGCATCCGATCCTCGCCGACCGCCGATCCCTCGCCCTCTACCTGGTGGCGTGGCTGCCGGTGCTTGCCCTGTTGACCGCCGCCATGGTGCTGACCGGCTGGGGCGGCTGGAAGCAGTCGCTGCTTTTCGTTTTGCCGTTGACGACGGTCTATGCCTTCCTCTGCCTGGCGGCGTGGTACCCCTGCCGGGCGATGCCGTTGACCGACGAGCGGGCGCTGGTGGCGGTCGGCACCCACCTCGCCACCGCCGCGGTCTCGGCCGCGCTGTGGGTCGGAATGGCGTGGACGCTGGCGCGAGGGCTCGAACACTCGACGATATGGCGTGGCTCGGCACACCTCACTTCCGAGCAGACCGGTTTGGTGTTTGCTTTCGGTCTGCTCCTGTACCTGCTGTCGGTGGCCGTCCACTACCTGTTCGCCGCCGCCGAGGCGTCGCGCGCCGCCGAGCGCCGCGCGCTCGAGGCCGAGGTGGCGGCGCGCGAAGCCGAGCTGACGGCGCTCAAGGCCCAGCTCAACCCGCACTTCCTGTTCAACAGCCTCAACTCGGTGGCGTCGCTGGCCGGCTCCGACCCGGCGCGGGCGCGTGCGATGTGCATCGAGCTCGCCGACTACCTGCGCGGCACACTCGACGAGCGCGGCGCGCGGGTGCAGCCGCTCGCGCGGGAGCTGCAGCAGGTGCGGCGCTTCCTCAACGTGGAGATGGTGCGCTACGGTGAGCGGCTGCGGGTCGCCGAGGCCGTGGACGACGACTGTCTCGAGGCGGCAGTGCCGCCCTTCATTCTGCAGCCGCTGGTGGAGAACGCCCTCAAGCACGGCATTGCTGGAATGGTGGAGGGCGGCGAGGTGCGGATCGGGGCCGCGCGCCGTGGCGCCCTGCTCAAGCTGTGGGTCGAGAACCCGGTCGACGCGGAAAGCCGGCCGCGGCCGGGCGCCGGGCTCGGGCTTGCCAACGTCCGCGAGCGTCTGGCCAAGGTCTTCGGCGCCGAGGCGCGCCTGCGCCACGGGCCGGCGGCCGGAGGCTACCGCGCCGAGCTGGAGCTGCCCCTGTTGACGGCATCCGAAGACCGTGTGGACGGGGAGTGAGTCATGACCGATGAGACGCTGCGGGTGATCGTCGTCGACGACGAGGGGCCGGCGCGGCAGCTGCTGCGCGAGTACCTCGCCGACGTCGCGGGCGTGACGCTGATCGCCGAGTGCGGCAACGGCTTCGAAGCGGTCAAGGCCGCCGCCGAGCTGGCGCCCGATCTGATGCTGCTCGACATCCAGATGCCGAAGCTCGACGGGTTCGAGGTGGTGGAGCTGCTGGGGGACGATGTTCCCGTCATCTTCGTGACGGCGCACGACGAGCACGCGCTGCGCGCCTTCGAGGTGCATGCGGTGGACTACCTGCTCAAGCCGGTCAGCGCCGAGCGCCTCGCCGAGGCCGTCGAGCGCGCGCGCGAGCGGATCGGCCGCGGCGAGCCGGCGGCGCCGCTCGAGGAGCTGGCTGAGGATGCGCAGCCCGAGCGCGGCACTCTCGAACGGATCCTGATTCGCGACGGCAGCGAGGTCCGGGTGGTCCCCGTCGACGCCGTCGACTTCATCGAGGCCCGGGATGACGCGGTGGCGATCCACTCGGGCTCCGCGGTCCACCTCAAGGCACAACGCCTGGCCGCTCTCGAGGCGCGCCTCGATCCCTCGCGTTTCGTGCGCGTCCACCGCTCGTACATTCTCAACGTCGAGCGCCTGCGGAGCCTCGAGCTCTACGCCAAGGACAGCCGCATCGCGATCCTCGCCGACGGCCGCAAGGTCCCGGTCAGCAGGGCGGGCTACCAGAGGCTTCGAGAGCTCCTTTAGGTCGTTGCACGTTCAAACGATACTCACCACGCGCCCACCCGAGTTTTGAGTTTAGAGTGCCGCCCACCCGCCCCTCTTCCCTGTGCCCGTCTCCGATCCCGATCCCGTTCCCGTTCCCGATCCCGAGTCAAAGCAACAGCGGCCGTGTCAGCCCACCCGCCCGGCAGCTCGGATGCCTGCCCTACACATCGATTCGGTGCTACGGGAAAATGTTGCGGGGCACGCGTCTCGCTTGGGTGGGAATTCCGAAATCCGAAATCCGAAATCGGTCTTCCCAAAGCGGCTGCTATCCTGGTGGAAACCGAACGAGAGGAGACCACCGTGTTCCTGAACCTTCTGGACAACGACGAGAAGCACGCCTTCGCCGCGCTGGCGGAGAGGATGATCGAGTCCGACGGTCTGGTGATCGAACGCGAGGAGGCGGCCCTGGCCGCCCTCAAGGCGGAGATGGGCATCGCCGGCTCGGGCCTGGGCGGGCGCTCCGTCGAGGACCTCGCAGGCGTCTTCCGGAGCTGGAGGTCCAAGGTGGCCGCGCTGCTCGAGCTCATCGGGCTCGGCTACTCGGACACCAACTTCAGCGTCGACGAGCAGTCGCTGGTGACCGTTGCGGCCGACCGCATGGGCCTGACGGCGGAGGAGCTCGACGAGCTCGAAGAGTGGGTGCGGGAGCACGTCAGCCTGGTGCGGCGGGCGCTGATCCTGATGCGCGAGTAGGCCGAACGGCTCTCGATCACTCGACCGCAAGGCGGACGATGTCGCCGCGGAAACGCCAGGCGACGCGCGCCAGCAGGAACACCGCGACAGCGCCGAGGCCGACCACCAACCCCCACCACAGCCCGGAAGGTCCGAGGCCGAGCGGGAACGCGAGCAGCAGGCTGGCGGGCAGCCCGAAGCCCCAGAAGCCGACCAGATTCACCACCAGGGGCGCCCGGGTGTCGCCCGCGCCCCGCAGCGCGCCCGCCGCGACCACCTGCAGACCGTCGAAGATCTGGAAGAAGCCGGCGATAGGAATCAGCAGGGCGGCGAGGGCCACCACCTCGGCTGCCGAGGTGTAGGCCGCGGCAAGGGCCCGCGGTGCGACGATGAATGCCGTCCCGGTCGCCGACATGAAAGCCGCGCCGATCAGCAGGCCGGCGCTGGCGGCGCGGCGGGCGCCGTCGTTGTCGCCGGCGCCGATGGCGAGGCCGACCCGGATCGAGGTCGCCTGGGCCACGCCCAGGGGCACCATGAAGGTCAGCGAGGCGAGGTTGATGGTCACCTGATGGGCCGCCATCTGCACCGTGCCGAGGCCGCCCATGACCAGCGCGATGACCGCGAACGCCACCATCTCCAGCTGTACCTGGAATCCGATGGGCAGTCCCAGTCGCACGGTCCGCCACAGCGGACGCCACAGCAGGACCGCGCGGTCGAGCGGGGCGAGGAGCGGCTCGAGGTCGCGGCGTGCGATCACGAGCAGTCCCAGCAGCAGCAGCGTGCGCGCCGCCGTTGTCGCCCATGCGGAGCCCTGCGGCCCGAGCTGCGGCAGTGGGCCGACGCCGAAGACCAGCAGCCAGTCGGCGACCGCATTGAAGAGGTTGACGGCGACGATGGTGATCACGATGGGGCGCAGCCGGCCCATGGCCTGCAGCGCCTGGCGAAGGACGAAGAAGCCGTAGTACGGCAGCAGCCCGGGGATGCAGATGCGGATGTAACGCGCCGCGATGGGCACGATCTCGTCGGGCTGCCGCAGCGCGGTGAGAATGGCCTCGCTCGGCAGCAACAGCAGGGCACTCGGGATGAGCAGGCCGGCTGCGATGATCAGGCCGCGCTGCACGGCGCGCCTCGCGGCGGCGCGGTCGCCGGCGCCGAGGGCCTGGGCCACCAGCGGGTCGACGGCGAGCAGGGTGCCGAGGACGAAGGACGACACGGCCATGATGGCCACGTGGCCGAGGGCGACCGCGGCCAAGGCCTCCGCCGAGAAGTGACCGACCACCATGGTGTCGACGACGCCGAGCAGCATGATGCCGAGCTGCACCACCACAACCGGCACCGCGAGCTGGACCATGGCGCGAAGGCCGGCGCGGCGCGGGAGCTTGAACGGTGCGGTCACGGCGCTACTCCAGCCGGGGAGGATAGCAGGGCGGTTCGGCTTCGGGTTGCTCGGCTCCGTCGGCCCCCGACGGCGATGACATCGTTTGACGTTCGAACGTTCAACGTTGGAACGTTGAAACGTTAAACGTTCCGTCCGCCCGCCCGGCACGCGAGACGCGTGCCCCACAAGGTGGGACGTTGCGATGTTGTGGGGCAGCCGTCGGGCGGGTGGTTCGAACGTGCAACGTTCAAACGTTCAAACGTGGGACGCCCTATCGCGATTCTATGGAAAGGCCACGCTTCTCATTGATCATTAGCTCGAGTGGTGCGGTGGCGCCGCACCAGGCGGCGTCGAGCCGTTCCCGGAAGGGGAGGAGCGCTTCGACCATCGTCGGCGGCACGCCGTGCTGCCACGGAACGGCCTCGTGATCGGCCTCGAGCCTCGCGACCTCGGCGGTGAGCGCGTCGAGAATCACTCCCCGGTCGTCACCGGATGTCTCGACGGCGGCGAGCTGGTTGGCGAGCATCCTGCGGAGGGCCGCACGCACCCGCGCGTTGGTGGCCTCGGAGCCGAGCAGCTGCGGTCCTTCCTCGGGCGCGGCGAGCTTCGTTCCGTAGGCCAGGATGTAGATGTAGGTGTACTCGCCGAGACCCATGTCGACGGCTGCGAGCTCCCGATTGCGGATGTCATAAAAGCTCCCGATGAGCGGTCCAACGCCCATCATCGCCCGGGTCGTTGACAGGGCCTGTCGGACGACCTCGAGCTTCTTCACGTTCTCCCTGTCGTCGAAGGCCTCGAGCCTGGCCACTCCGTCCTCGGCGCGCTGGAGATCGGAACAGGTCGCGGCGAGGGCTCGACGCACCTCGAGGAACGCCTCGACACGATCCGCGGAGGGGACGCCGGACAGCGGCGGGACGTAGCTGTCCTGCGTCCCGTGCCGCGCCTCCAGCTCGGTGCGGGTGTCGATCGCGCGGTCGAGCGGGCGCATCACGAGGACGGCGAGGATGAGCGGCACGGCGACGGCGAGCACCACCAGCGACAGGCAGCCGACCATTCCGTACTTGAAGCAGCTCCAGGACTCACTCATGGCGCCTCCGACCCGGCGAAGCATCGAGCGATCCCTCCGCCCCTGCAATTATCAACGCGTCAGCCTGGTTGAGGTGAACAGTATGACCGAAATGCAAAACGCGGCCGGACCGCACGCGCGCGGCTGGTCTCCGGAGGCAGACTCATGACGATATCGGCTCCGAGGAGGAATCACGCAGCCTGGTTCGGTCCGCTGCTGTCGCTGGTCGGTCTCGTGACCTACTTCACGGTGGCGGCCGGGATCCCCGTCCTGCGAGACAGCGCTGCCGCCAACCTGCTGATCGTCGGCGCCGGGGTCGGCCTCGCCGCGTGGGGCGTGCTGCGGCGCCGCAACTGGAAGAGCTGGCTCGGGCTCGGTGGCGCCGCGGTGTTCGCGGGCCTCCTCGTGGCGTACGTCTTCGGGCTCTCGAACCAGCTCCCGGGGTCGAGCGATGCGCCGGTCGTCGGCGCCTCGGCTCCCGAGCTGCGGCTGCCGGACCAGACCGGGCGCGTGGTCGAGCTCGCGGCGCTCTCGGACCGCCGGGTCGTGGTCGTCTTCTACCGCGGTTTCTGGTGACCATTCTGTCGATCAGAGCTGCAGGGCCTGCAGTCACGCCTGTCCGAGATCCGAGCCGCCGGCGCCGAGGTCGTCGCCGTGTCGGTCGATACCTCCGAGGACTCCGCCCGCCTGGCCGAGGGCCTGGGCCTCGAGTTTCCGCTGCTGTCGGACGTCGAGCGCGAGGCGGTCCGCGCCTGGGGTGTCGC